>NZ_JBFUHR010000020.1:0-228632 GCF_056402295.1 Pseudomonas sp. P4_B3 | reverse complement strand
CCGCTGAAAGCATCTAAGCGGGAAACTTGCCTCAAGATGAGATCTCACTGGGACCTTGAGTCCCCTGAAGGGCCGTCGAAGACTACGACGTTGATAGGTTGGGTGTGTAAGCGCTGTGAGGCGTTGAGCTAACCAATACTAATTGCCCGTGAGGCTTGACCATATAACACCCAAGCAATTTGACTACTCGAAAGAGCATCAGATTGCGGTGTGTGAAGACGAAAATGGACCGAAAGTTCGACGCTCACAAAACACCGAAAGCTATCACATACCCAATTTACTGAAACGTCGAAAGACGCTTCGGTACCCGAATTTCTTGACGACCATAGAGCATTGGAACCACCTGATCCCATCCCGAACTCAGCAGTGAAACGATGCATCGCCGATGGTAGTGTGGGGTTTCCCCATGTGAGAGTAGGTCATCGTCAAGATTAAATTCCAAAACCCCTATCTGCGTCTGCAGGTAGGGGTTTTGTTTTTGTCCGCGGGAAAAATTGCACACGGTTATTCAGGGGTGCCAGTGCGAAATATCCCCTGACATTGAAAGTAATCGCCCTGGAAACTCCTCCTTTACTCTGGTTTCGCAGACCACTGATCTGCAGTCACCAGCAATCGCAAGGAGCGAGCAATGTATTTTGAGATTTACAGGCAAATCCGCGGCACCGTCCTGACTGGCAAGGGCCAATGGCGTTGGCGGTTGAGGGCTGGCAATCATGAAACGATTGCCAGCGGGGAGGCTTACGTCAACAAGGCTGATTGCCTGCATGCAATCAGTTTGATCAAGGGGACCTGCGACCAGACCCCGATCAAGGAAATGTAGTTTGAGGATGATGAAGTTGCTCGTTCAGGGCAGCTTCGTTTCAACCCGCGTCAGGCTGTTGGACCTGAGTCGGATAGACGGCAGTCGCGCCAGCTACCTAAACTGTCAGCAGATTTGGAGATCGGGGGCAGTGGATGAATCGCAACGAACTACGCAAGGCGGATATCAACCTGATGGTGGTATTCGAAACACTGATGCTCGAGCGTAATGTCACTCGGGTGGCGGAGAAGCTGTTTCTCGGTCAGCCGACCATCAGTTCGGCGCTCAACCGCTTGCGTGCAATGTTCAATGATCCGCTGTTCATACGCGTCGGCCATCGCATGGAACCGACAGCGCGGGCAGAGGAGATCATCAAGCATCTGTCGCCGGCGCTGGACTCCTTGTCCGTGGCCTTGAGTCTGACCCATGATTTCGATCCGGCCAGCAGTACGATGACGTTCCGCATCGGTCTGTCCGACGATGTCGAGTTTGGCCTGTTGCCGCCATTGCTGCGAGTCTTGCGCCAGGAAGCGCCCAACGTGGTGTTTGTGGTGCAGCATGTCGATTACTGGCGAATTCCCGACTTGCTGGCGTCTGGTGATATCACGGTGGGTATCAGCCAGACCCGTGGCTTGCCGGCCAATGCCAAGCGCAAGTTGCTGCGGCACATCCATCCCAGCATATTGCGCGCCGATGCCTCCGACACACCGCTGACCCTCGATGAATATTGCGCGCGACCACACGTGCTGGTGTCCCATACCGCCAACGTCAGTGGCTATGCCGACGAGTGGCTGGCAGATATCGGTCGCACGCGCCAGGTAGTGCTCTCGGTACCGCAATACAGTGCGTTGCCAGCCTTGCTCGCCGGGACGGACCTGATTGCCAGTCTGCCGGATTACACCGCCGAGGCGATGGCTGCATCGGGAATGCTGTTCAAGGAGCCCTTTCCGATCAAGACGCCGACTCTGGACCTGTCCATGGTCTGGCTCAGTCATGTCGATACCGACCCTGCCGAGCGCTGGTTACGCTCGCGCCTGGAAGCGTTCATGAGTGAACGTGCCGTTTTGCCACTGCCCTAATGAACAGGGCGACGCTGTGTTATATGTACGACCTGCCCAACTACTTACAGGATCTGACTCATGCCTCACCTGCACATGGAATACACCGCCAACCTGACTGATCTGAATGCCGATGTGGCATTGATGCGGTTGAACAATACGCTGGTGGGTTCCGGTCAGTTTGCCGAATTCGACATCAAGAGCCGCGCGGTCAAGGTCGATACGTTCAGGGTCGGTACGGTACTGGCCGAGCGGGCGTTCGTGCATGTGAAACTGGCGCTGTTGAGTGGTCGTTCCGCAGAGATCAAGAAGCAACTGTCTGAAAGCCTGCTGGCGGTGGTGCAGGAGCTTTGTGAGTGGCCGACTGGCGTTGAAGTCCAGCTGTGCGTGGAGACTCTTGACATCGATCGCGATTCCTACAGCAAGACCGCCATCAGCAACTGAATATCAGGCCGTTGCCTGCTCGACGCCGGCCTGGATCACCTGCGCTCGTAGCCAGGTGTTGGCGCTGTCCTGATCCGCGTCCTGGCTCCACTGCATGTCGAGGGTGAAACCCGGCAAGCCTTCGGGCGCTTCACAGTGATTGAAAGTGTCTGTGTTGGCCAGAAGTTGCTGGATGCGCCGGGGCAGGGTCAGGGCATAGTCGGTGCCGGTAATCAGTTTCAGCGCTGCACTGTAGCTGTTGGCGCGTGCGACGATCTGGCGCTGTTGTCCTTGCTGCGCAAGCCAGCCGTCGACCATGTTGGTGGCGGACGTCCAGGGTGTCGGGAACACGTGTCGACGTTCGACATAGGTTTGCAGACTCAAGCGCGGTTCCGCCGGCGTGGCGCGTTTGTCGAAAACACACACCAGATCGTCTTCGAGCAGCGTCCGGGATTTGAAGTCGATGTGACTGCGATGAAAGTGCGGGCCGAAGCACATCACCAGGTCGAGGCTGCCTTCGCGCAACGCTTCGGCAGGGATATCGGCTTCGAGTTTGAACACATTGACCATCACTGGAAGATCGGCGAGGTCGAAGCGTTTCAGCAGGCGCGGCAGGATCAACTGTTCGAAATATTCCGGTGCGCAGATGTTGAAGGTCACGGGTTTCAGCCCGGGGTCGAACGTGGGTGGGCCGGCGTGACACAGGTTGATGCTTTCCAGGACTTTCAGCACGTGAGGGTACATCGTGCCGGCCTTGCAGGTGGGCTGCATGCCACCGGTGCGGGTATTGATGAACAATTCGTCCCCGAAACAGGTGCGCAGTTTTTTCAGGCAGTAACTCACCGTGGACTGGCTGACGCAAAGCGTCTCGGATACGCCGGTGACGCTGTTTTGCTCGTACACGGCGACGAACACCATGAGGTCCTGCATGTCGAGTTTTCTAAGCGAATTACTGTTCAGCATCCATTGCGTCTCGCTGCGTCCCTTGCACTGACCGTGCGCAAGGATGAGCGAAAGATCCTAGCGGAATGAGCGAGCAGGGAGAATGCCTTGCAGGACGTTTCGCCCAGGCCCGTGTCAGCCCTGGACCATCGCCGACACGGCGCGGCGGCTGGACATCAACAGCGCGAACATGCCGAGGCCGACCAGCACCGCGCCGGCCATTTCCAGCGGCAGCGGCGTCTGGCGCCCCCACAGCCAGTGAAACAGGGTGATGAACAGCGTACTCAGGTAGATGTAGGAAATCACCGAGGACGGCGCGATCACGCCGATGGCCCGATGCAGCAGCCAAAACGTCGCCAGGGTGGCGAATACCGCCAGGTACATCAGCCAATAGAAATCGTTGAGCGTCAGTAATGATGCCGAGCGCCAACCGCCACTGAATCCACAGAACACCAGCAGAAACAGCGCACCGAACAGCATGTTCCAGAACGTCATGGGCACCGGCCCACGCCCCTTGAGGCTGTTGGCTTTCAGGCGCTGGCTGAGAGGGGCGTAGAGTGCCATCGCCAGGCAACCGACGCCGTACACCGTCAATGCATACGGCGATGGCAATTCGTCGGGGCCGGTGCCTTTCATTATCAGCAAAACCGCCCCGGCAGCGGCGAGCAGCATCGGCACAATCCGTTGTTTCAGGCTGCCGTCAGGTGTCAGCACGGCTTCGAAACCCAGGGTCATCAGCGGCACCAGCGTAAACATCGTCCCGGTATTGACGGCCGAGGTGTAGCGCAATGCTTCGAACAGCGAGCCGAAGTACAGCGCCAGCAGCAGGCCGAGCACCGCGTGACCGAGCAGCCCACGAGCGGTCATGATCGCATCGCCTTTTAACAGCAACAGCGGCAGAAACACCAAGGCACAAAACAGCAGGCGCAAACCGGTCAGCAGGATCGGGTCGATGGCCTGGCTGACTTGCGCCGCCGCGGAAAACGACGCGGCGATCAACAAGGCCCAAAGCAGCATGCTGGCGTGAGCGGCGGCGAAACCGATGGTTTTCATGGCAGGCTCCGGATCAATGGATGTGGCGGGTGTAGTGTCTTGGGTTGAAGCGAAAAACCATCAACATCATCAGTGCCATGACCGCTGTCAGCGACCACCAGGCCCATTCAAAGCTGCCGAGCCGGTCGCGGATGATCCCCGCCAGCAGCGGCGACAGGCCGGCGATCAAGTAGCCAATGCCTTGAACGAAGGCGGTCAGGCCACCAGCGCGCAAGGGATTGTCCAGGTGATCCAGCGATACGATCAGGCTCATCGGGAACAGGCCGCCAATGCCCAGCCCCAGCAGGCATGGCCACATCAAGCTCAAATGTTGTGGGCTCAGAATCAATCCGCAGAAACCGGCGATGATCAGTACAAGCAATACCATCAGCACGACACGGCGGTCGCGGCTGCGATTGGCGATGACGGGCGTCAGCAGGCCCGACAGCACTTCCATGGCGGTCAGAAATCCGAGCAGCAATCCGGCGTGCTGCTCGCTCCAGCCCTTTTCCACGTAGTACGGCGCCAGCCAGGCCAGGACACAGGTGTAGGACGCAGTGCACAGGCCAAAGAAGATCGCGAGTAACCACGCGCGGGAATTGGCGAAGAACGAACCATTACTGGAAGCCTTTGAATCCCGTGTCGGCATCTCCGCCCGTTGGGTACCCCAGAGCAGCAATGCCAGCACGGCGAGAATCGCCCAGATCGCCAGGCCCATACGCCAGCTGCCGGTACGTTCCATCACCAGTGGCGCAAAGGAAGCACCCATGGCGGCACCGCCCATGATCGACGTGACGTAGAGTCCCATACACAGGGCGACATTGTCGCTGAAGCGGGATTTGATCAGCGCTGGCATCAGCGCCTGGATCAGGGCTATCCCGATACCTGCCAGTACCGCGCTGAGAAGCAGCTCCGCAGCTGAATCAAGGAGCAACCGCGAAAGCGTGGCCACGCCGATGATCAGCAACGAGAACACCACCGTGCGCTGGTCGCCGAATCGCTGGCTGACGTGCAGGCCGACAAACATCGCCAGTCCCATGGCCGTCACTGGCAACATGGTCAGCAGTGAAGCCTGGCTGAAGCTCAGCGCAATGTTGTCGCGAATCGCCGAGAGCAGAGGCCCTACCGCGGCCATGGAAGGGCGCAGGTTCAGGGCAACCAGGACAATGCTGAACATGAACCAGAGGGCAGGGCGGGAAGTGGCTCGGGTGTTTTCCATGATCGGACCTTGAACAGTAGGGTTCCGATTAGGCGCGCGAGGCCTGGAGGCGGCAAATCAGAAATTCCGACGAAGTATTTAGAAATTAAATATAAGTCGCAGCCAAATGTTTAGTCAGGCCTTATCCAAGGTTCTTCAAATCCCGATTTAACGACTCAACCCATCGTGTGACGCTGCGGGTCATCTGTTTTCTGCGGTTCTCTCTATGGACGGTTGGCCAGTCGTAATCCACTTCAAGGCATCCATCGACGCTCGAGCGTCGAGCCTTCTTCGTCGATTCACGCCCGCCACTGCGCCAAACCTCTCTGCACTTCCTTCTGAACTGGCCTTCTGGGCGCTGTGGCATTGCCGCCATGCGCGCCCGCCGGATTCCTGCTTTTTCCGCTGATTGTTCCTACCTATTCCGCTTGATGCCGGGATTAAAGTGCGGGTGCTTTTGCGTACCCGTCTGACACGGAAAAAGAGAATTCCCATGAGTTGTGCCACGACCTCGTTTGCCACCAGGCTTGAAGCCCAGACATTTCTGGAGCAGAACCCGGACATTGAAATGTTCGAACTGTTCATCCTCGACAACAACGGAGTACCGCGGGGCAAGCTGCTGCATCGTGACGAGTTGCTGGCGGTGTATGAAAGCGGACGGCCATTGCCGAGCACCATCCTCGGCCTGACCATCAATGGCGATGACGTGGAGAACTCCGGGCTGGTCTGGGATGTGGGTGATATCGACTGCCGGGCCTACCCGATCAGCGGCAGTCTCACGCGCATGCCGTGGCGTCTGATACCGACGGCGGCCGTGCAGGTCAGCATGCATCCGACGGAGGGAATGCCCGCCACTATTGCCGATCCTCGTCATTTACTGGCGAAAGTCGTCGAAGGTTTACAGGCTGACGGCTATTACCCGGTCATGGCAGCGGAACTGGAGTTCTACCTGCTGGATCAGCAACGCGACAGCAATGGCCGGCCACAACCGGCACGGGATGTCGATGGCGGGCGTCCGCGCGGCACTCAGGTCTATGGTTTGCGCGAGCTTGAGCAGATCGAACCGTTCCTGGCCGATCTCTATAACGCCTGCAAGCTCCAGGGGATTCCAGCGCGCACGGCCATTTCCGAATACGCGCCGGGGCAAGTGGAAATCACCCTCGAACATCGCACCGACGCGCTACAGGCGATGGATGAAGCGGTGCGCTACAAGCGTCTGGTCAAGGGGGTGGCGCACAAGCACGGCATGACAGCCTGTTTCATGGCCAAGCCTTTCGATGACCTGGCCGGCACCGGGATGCACATGCACGTGAGCCTGGCGGACAAGGATGGCAACAACCTTTTCGCCAGCGAAGCCCCGGATGGAACGCCACTGCTCAAGCAGGCCGTCGCAGGCATGCTCAGTACCTTGCTCGATTCGCTCTTGCTGTTCTGCCCCAACGCCAACTCCTACCGTCGATTCCAGGCCAACAGCTATGCGCCACTGGCGGCCACCTGGGGCGTGGACAATCGCACCGTGAGTTTGCGCGTACCGGGCGGGCCGGCATATTCCCGGCACATCGAACATAGGATCTGTGGCGCAGATGCCAATCCTTATCTGGCGGCTGCGGCGATTCTGGCCGGTATTCATCGCGGTATCCGCGAACAACTCGACCCTGGTGCGCCGGTGGAAGGCAACGGCTACGCCCAGGCTGCGAGACTGTTGCCGACAGACTGGCTGACCACCTTGCGATCGCTGGAAGGTTCGAGTTGGGCCAAAGAAGCCTTCGGCGGGGAATTCCTCAGTGTCTACCTGGCGGTGAAACGCGCCGAATATCGCCAATTCATGGGGGAGGTCGGTGAGCAGGACTGGCGCTGGTATTTGCATCAGGCTTGAGTCGAAGCTGTACCGGAGCTGAACCATTCTCAAATAGTCTGGAAGTATCAGGCTGGTTTATAAGCCAACTGATTGTTGGCTTCTTTTTCACGAAAAATTGATGGTTGGCTATCTAAAATTAGAGCTGTCTCGGTAAATGAAATTTTCACATTTGCCGAAGACACTTTTTCAGGACCCGCCGAATCTCATGCTTAAGATTAAAGCCGTGCGCCCCGAATGGGTGACACTGATTGCCAGCGCATTTTTGTTAGTTGGCTTCAATTTTGTACTCTGGCAGCACCTGTTCGAAATCACCGCATCCGACGGCAAAGGCATCGTCATGCGTGTGGCCTTTGGGGTGATGATCTTCGCGGCCTTCAACATTGTGCTGACCCTGCTGGCATTCCGGCCGGTGCTCAAGCCGGTCCTGACCCTGCTGTTCATGATCAGTGCGGGTGTGGCGTATTTCATGAGCCAGTATGGTGTTCTGATCGACACCGGCATGTTGCGTAACTTCGCTGAGACCAATGCTACGGAAGTGCGCGACTTACTGTCGCCAAAGTTGTTTGTTTTTATTGTGCTGCTCGGTGTTTTACCGTCTTGGCTGTTGTGGAAGACACCGGTTAATTATCGTCGCTGGCACCGTGAACTACTCAGTAAAGTTTTGGTGACTTTTGCCTCGGCAGCGGTCATTGGTGGTGTTGCACTGGTTAACTATCAAGGTCTGTCTTCGCTGTTTCGCAATCACCACGAGTTGCGCCTGATGGTGGTGCCAAGCAACTACATTGGTGCCTCGGCTGGTTTCTTGCGCGAGAAAGTAGCAACTGCACGGCAACCCTTTGTCAAAATCGGTGAAGATGCCCAGCGCAATCCGGCCTGGCAGACGCATGGGCGTAAATCCCTGACGGTTCTTGTCGTGGGTGAAAGTGCCCGGGCGGAGAACTTCGGCATCCTTGGCTATAGCCGTGACACCACGCCGAAACTGAGTAAGGAAGACGGCCTGATCGCCTTCACCGATGTGCATTCCTGCGGGACTGAAACCGCCGTATCGGTGCCTTGCATGTTCTCCAATATGGGGCGCAAGGACTACAACGCCAGCAAGGCAAAGAACGAAGAAGGCCTGCTGGATGTGCTCAAGCATGCGGGTCTCGACGTGATCTGGCGTGACAACCAGTCAGGCTGCAAAGGTACGTGCGATCGCGTCACCATTCAGGACGTCAGCAATCTGAAAGATCCGGCGCTGTGCGCCAACAGTGAATGCCGCGATGAAATCCTGCTGCAGGGTCTGCAACATTTCATCGATACCCTGGACAAGGACACAGTATTGGTATTGCACCAGATGGGTAGCCACGGTCCGGAGTACTTCAAGCGTTATCCGAAAGAGTTCGAGCGCTTCACCCCGGTTTGCGAGAGTAATGCCCTGAACAATTGCAGTCGCGAAAGTATCGTCAACGGCTACGACAACACCCTGGTATATACCGACCATGTACTGTCGACCTTGATCGATCTGTTGCGCAGTAACCAGGACAAAGTGGATACCGCGATGCTGTATCTGTCGGACCACGGCGAGTCCCTGGGTGAATACAACTTGTTCCTCCACGGCACGCCTTACATGCTGGCACCCGAGCAGCAAAAGCATGTAGCCATGTTTGCGTGGTTCTCCGACAGCTATAAAAAGTCGTTTGCGGTAGATACCCGTTGCCTGCAACAGAATCGTGAAAAGCCCCTGAGCCAGGACAACTTGTTCCATTCGATGCTTGGCCTGCTGGAAGTCAACAGCAAGGTCTACAACCAGGATCTGGACATGTTTGCCGGATGTCGTGGTCCAGTGGTCAACGGTGTGTTGGCCAAAGATTGAGTGCACAGGTTTTGTTTCACACGGCGGCCGCTGACTTGCGGCCTGTAGAACTTTCATCAAGAGCCATTGCACATGTCCGCTCAGCCTCCATCCGCCATCGAGCTTGAGATTGCCCGGCGCTACGACCAGGAGCACGCGCGCGTCTGCCTTCAGCCGCAAGCGCCGGGTCTGGCCGGGCGTCTGGCGCTCTGGCGTGAGGAGCGTCTGGTGCGCAATGCGCTCAAGGTCGCCGGCGAGCCGGGCCTGATCCTGGATGTGGCCTGCGGTGTGGGGCGTTTCTGGTCGGTGCTGGCCGAGCATGCGAATCGGGTGATTCTCGCGACAGATCCATCTCAAGACATCCTTGATCACGCCCGCACCCATCACCCTCAGAGTTTGTTGAAGCGGATCAAGACCTTTCAAAGCTCGGCGTTCTCGATTGGCTTGTCGGAGAACGCGGTTGACTGCATTTTTTGCATGCAACTGTTTCAGCACCTCACCAACCCGGAACATCGTCTGGCGATGCTGGGCGAGTTTTACCGGGTCAGTCGCGATACGGTGATTGTCGCGGTGCGCCTCGACGGTCGTTTCAGGGGCGCGCGTTCAGGCGTGGAAGGGCCGTTGCCGAGCAAAGCCGAGGTGGAAAGCGAGTTCAGGCAGGCGGGATTCCGCTTGTTGAGCCATCAGGACCTTTTGCCGGGTTGCGCGCGGATGCGGATCTACGTGCTGGGTAAGACCAGCTAGCCCGACGTTGTCGGACTATTCTGTATGTCACGCAGTAATTTTCGCTAACGCTCTTGTTCAGTGGATGCGCGGAAATCGCCGGGGGCGATATATACTGCGCGCCATTCTTCAAGGGAGAGCCGTGTGGCCATCGATATTCACTGGATTCGCGACAACGATAGCCTCGGACGGTTGTGTGCCGAGTGGCAGCAGTTGCCATTCGTTGCCCTCGACACCGAATTCATGCGGGTCGACACCTTCTACCCGATCGCCGGCCTGCTGCAGGTCGGCGATGGCGAACGCGCCTACCTGATTGATCCACTGACCATCGATAACTGGCAACCACTGGCCGCGCTGCTGGAAAACCCGGCCGTGGTCAAAGTTGTCCACGCGTGCAGCGAAGACCTCGAAGTCTTGCTACGCCTGACCGGCAGCCTGCCGGCGCCACTGTTCGATACGCAGTTGGCTGCCGCTTACCAGAACCTCGGTTTTTCCATGGGTTATTCGCGGCTGGTGCAGGAAGTGCTCGGCATCGACTTGCCCAAGGGTGAAACCCGTTCCGACTGGTTGCAACGTCCGCTTTCCGAAACACAGATCAGCTATGCCGCCGAAGATGCCGTGCACCTGGCTGAAGTCTTCGTAAAGCTGCGGCCAAAGCTGTCTGACGAGAAGTACGCCTGGGTCCTGGAAGACGGCGCCGAACTGGTGGCCAACCTGCGCCGCGAGATCGATCCGTACGAGGTCTATCGCGATGCCAAGCTGGCCTGGAAGCTGTCTCGCGCCCAACTCGCCGTTTTGCGTGAGCTCTGCGCCTGGCGCGAAAAGGAAGCCCGCGCGCGTGACCTGCCGCGCAACCGGATTATCCGCGAGCATTCGTTGTGGCCGCTGGCGCGTACGCAACCGGATAACCTCGGTGCCTTGGCGAAAATCGAAGACATGCACCCGCGTACCGTGCGTCAGGACGGCGAGTTTCTGCTTGATCTGATCAAGCGCTCTGGCAGTGTGTCGCCTGATCAATGGCCACCAGCCGTGCCTGAGCCATTGCCGGTGGACGCTGCCGTGCTACTCAAACAGATGAAAGCCATCGGCCAGGCCGAAGCCGAGCGCCTGAACATTGCGCCGGAACTGATGCTGCGCAAGAAAACCCTGGAAGCGCTGCTCAAGAGCGGCTTTCCCAATGGTCCCTACCAATTGCCTGATTCGCTGCGTGGCTGGCGCCGCGAATTGATGGGCCAGGCGCTGCTCGACAGCCTGGCCACCGCCGGAGAACAGCCTTGAAACGTATTTGTTCCATCTACCGCAGCTCGAAGAAAAACGAAATGTACCTGTATGTGCTCAAGAGCGATGCTCTGGAACGTGTGCCGGATCCCCTGATGGCAGCCTTCGGCAAGGCCATCCACGCGTTCGATCTGGTGCTGAGCCCCGAGCGCAAACTGTCGCGCGAGGACATCACGGTCGTGCTGGAAAACCTCGACAAACAGGGTTATCACCTGCAAATGCCGCCTGCCGAAGACGAGTACATCGAGCACTTGCCGGAAGAATTGTTGCGTCGCAACGATCCGGTGTGAGCGGCAGACAGGCTCTGTTCAGAGTGGTTATGAAACACTGATTGATTTTTGCGATGGCAGCATCGACGGAGCACCGCTCTGTCGGCGGCCGTCTGTACCGTTTTTGAAAGGTTTGAAGCATGCGCGTCCTGATTGCTGAACACGACCACCCCGTGTACGCCCAACTGTTACGCGAGGCGGCACCGGACCTGGAGGTGCTGACCAGCGGTGATTCCGCCGAACTGGCCAGCCAGGCCGCCGATTGTCCGGTGTGGCTCGGCCAGCCAGATTTGCTGGCGACCCTGTTACGCCAGGGCCATCAACCGCAATGGCTGCAATCGACCTGGGCCGGCATCACGCCGCTGCTGGCCGATGGCTTGCCGCGGCACTATCGGCTGACCCGTGCCGTCGGCATCTTCGGACAGGTCATGGCCGAGTATGTGCTCACGTATATGCTCGGTCACGAACGTGAAGTGCTGGCGCGACTGGTCAGCCAGGTCGAGCGCAAGTGGGACAGCCGCCATGGCCAGAGCCTGGCGGGGCGCAAGGTGTTGATCGTCGGCACGGGTGATATCGGTCAAAGTGTCGCGCAGTTCCTCGTGCCGTTCGGCGTCGAGTTGTATGGCGTTGCCAGCAGCGCGCGGGAACAGGCGCCGTTTATCGAAGTCGGATCAATGGCGGATTTGCCGCGGCTGGTCGGTGAAGTCGATTACGTGGTCAATCTTTTGCCGAACACGCCGGACACCCACGATATCTACGACGCGACGCTGTTCAAGCAATTCAAGCCGACCGGGTTGTTCATCAACGCCGGGCGCGGTGTGGCGGTGGTCGATGCGGATCTGGTGGATGCCTTGAAGGAAGGGCATCTGGCGGGTGCGGTGATCGACGTGTGCCGTCAGGAGCCGTTACCCCAGCGTCATCCATTCTGGACAGCCTGGGGCCTGCTGCTGACCGGCCACAGCTCGGCACCGACTTCGCCTTCGATGATGGTGAAGCTGTTTGTCGAGAACCTGCGGGCGTATCAGGCGGGAGAGGCGTTGCGCGGGGAAGTGGATTTCGATCGCGGGTATTGAGGCGCAGCGAAAAAAGATCGCAGCCTGCGGCAGCTCCTACAGGATTATGTGAACTCCTGTAGGAGCTGCCGCAGGCTGCGATCTTTTGCTGTTAGAGGGTGAAATCACCTTCAGCCGCCAACTCGCTCAATGGACGACGCGGGCTGGGTTCTTCACGGGCTTGCAGGTAATCCGCCAGGCTTGCCTTGTCCCCAAGCTTGCCCACCGCGACGGCGGCGTGCAGGGCGTAGCCTTCAGGAATGTTCAGCTCCTTGCGGGTCAGTTCCTGGTCGAAACCGGCCATGCCGTGGGTGTGCCAACCGCTCAGGCTCGCTTGCAAGGCCAGGTGACCCCAGGCGGAACCGGTGTCGAAGGTGTGCCACAGGGCCGGGGTTTCTTCGGTGGCGCCAGGCACGGCGAAGGTGGTTTTCGAGATCACGATCACCAGGGCCGAAGCATGTTGCGCCCAGCTGCGGTTGAATTCGTTCAGCAGGCCCAGGTAGCGCTCCCAGTTCGGCGTGTCGCGACGTGCGTATAGGAAGCGCCAGGGTTGCGAGTTGTAGGCCGAGGGTGCCCAGCGGGCGGCTTCGAAGAAGCTCAGCAGGGTTTCCTCTGGAATCGTTTCGCCAGTGAAGGCGCGGGGCGACCAGCGATCGGTGAACTGAGGGTGAATGGCGTAATCGGCAACGCGTGGGTTGGCACTCATCAAGAGATTCCTTGCTACGTTTGAAAGTGGGAGCGACGCAAAACCCTACTTGGCAGCGCAAAATCTGACAAGCCCGTTCTACCGACAGTCGCCAATGCTTGGCCCGCGGGCTTTCGGGCACTAGACTGGCTGCCTTTTCACCACCTGATGTCGATGCTCGAACCATGGCCGCCAAAGTAGAACCGTTCTGGATACGCAAAACCCTTGATCAACTCGATCGGGAGGAATGGGAGTCGCTGTGCGACGGCTGTGGATTGTGCTGCCTGCAAAAGCTTGAAGACGAAGACGACAACAGCGTTTATTACACGCGCATCGCCTGCAAATTGCTGGACCTGAAAACCTGCCAGTGCACGGACTATCCCAACCGTCGTGACTCTGTGCCGGACTGTATCCAGCTCACGCCGGGCAAGGCCGACGAATTCAAATGGCTGCCGCCGACCTGTGGCTATCGCCTGGTCAGCGAAGGCAAGGACCTTCCATTGTGGCATCACCTGGTGTGCGGTGATCGCGATGCTGTGCATCACGAGCGGATTTCCCAGTCCGGGCGCATGCTCGCCGAAGGCAGCGTGCCGGAAGATGATTGGGAAGATCACCTGATTTTCCGCGCGGGCTGACGGCCGAACGTATAACGTTTCACGAAGGAGTGTGTATGGCTGTGGGATGGCGGCAGGCGTGGGTCGTTGGACTACTGGTCGTGAATTCACCCGTATGGGCAGCGAACAAAGTCAATCTGGATTATCACGTACACCTGTTGCCCCAGAGCGATCAGGCCGAAGTGCGCCTGACGCTCGCCCAGGGTTCGGCGGTGCGCAGCCTGGATTTCGACCTCGGCGACGGCAGCCACTACAGCGATTTCAAGGCCGACGGCCAATGGCAACTGACCCCTGGCAAAGCGGCGCGCGGTATCTGGCGTCCGACTGCCGACAAGGCCAGCCTGATTTACCGTGTGAATATCAGCCACGGGCGCAAGAGCGGCAGCTTCGACGCGCGCATGACGCCAAACTGGGTGTTGATGCGCGGCGACGATCTGGTGCCGGCTGCCAGACTCGATCAACAGGATGGCATCGAACTGGTTTCACGCCTTGAATTCGAGCTGCCCGGTGACTGGAAAAGCGTTGAAACCGCGTGGCCACGGATTGGCCAGAACAAATTCCGTATCGATAATCCTTCCCGACTGTTCGACCGGCCCACGGGCTGGATGCTCGCCGGCCAGCTTGGCAGCCGCCGTACTCGTCTGGGCGAGACCGAAGTCACCGTCACCTCGCCGCTGGGGCAGGGTATGCGCCGTATGGATGTACTGACCTTGCTGAGCTTCGTCTGGCCGCAAGTGCAGGCGCTGTACCCGCGACACCCTGGCAAACTGCTGATCGTCGGGGCCAATGATCCGATGTGGCGTGGCAGCCAGTCGGCGCACGAGTCGATCTATCTGAACAGTCACCTGCCGTTGGTCAGCGAGAGCGGCTCCAGTGCGCTGGTCCGTGAGTTGGCCCAGATGTTCGGGCGGATCAACGGCACCCAGCGCAGTGACTGGATCAGCGAAGGCTTTGCCGAGTATTACGCCATCGAACTGATGCGCCGGGCCGGCGGCATGAGCGATGAACGCTACGAGAGCGTGCACGGCAGACTGGTCAAGAGCAGCCAGAAAGTCACCACGCTGCGCGGTGAACAGATCAGCCCGGCGCAGGTGACCAGGGCAGTGGTGTTGCTGCAGGAACTGGATCGCGAGATTCGCCTGAAAACCCACAACAAGCGGTCGCTGGACGACGTGTTGCGCGGGGCGATGCAGCTGGGGAATATCGATACCCAGGCGTTTGTTCAGCTCAGCGAGAGCGTGATCGGTGGTTCTTCAAAGGTACTGAGTACCGAGTTGATTCAGTAAATCCGCCTTCGCTGGCAAGCCAGCTCCTACATCGGTTTTGTGAACGGCATGTAGGAGCTGGCTTGCCAGCGAAGAGGCCAGCAGCCTCACCAAAACTTTTGTATCAAACCCCGGCCTTCGGCGATTTCAGCGAATCATTGCCGGTAACGGTCGCGGTTTTGGTCGCCGCCTCGGCATTGGCCTTCAACTGGCTCAGTTCTTCACCCGCCCGCTGGATTTTCGCCCGCACGTTGTTCATGTCCTGACGGCTTTTCTCCAGCAGGCTTTTCGCCGAACTGTGGCCGGTAATGCCGCGCGCCAGGGCCACGCCGCCGATGGCCACCTGGATCAGGCCAAAGATCCCGCCACGCCGCAGGCCCTTGCCCACCATCACCACGCCGCCGGCCAGGGAGCCGATGCGTTCCCAGCCCTGCACGTTTTGCTCGGAGGGGCTCTGGAACGGGGTGGATTCGATACGCTCGACGCGTTTGAGTTCGCTCATGGTCTGTCTCCAGGCTTGGGTGATCGATAGTCAAGCTGACAGCCAGGGCGGGCAGCTCGTTCAATCGGATGTGCGGCGATTAGCGGAATTTTGGCCCGGAGCGGGTATTGAGCCCCTTGGACATGCGGTCGTAGAGCACGACGTTGACCGTGGCGGCCAGGTTCATGCAACCGGTGGTCGGAATGTAGACCACGTCTTCGCACCAGTCGCGAATCTCTTTATCCAGCGATCCGTCTTCCGGGCCGAAGATGTAGAGCGCGCGATCCGGGTGGGTGTATTCCGGCAACGGGCGAGCGCCTTCGACCAGTTCCACGGCGACCGGCACACAGTTGAGCGGCAGGATTTTCTTCAGGTCGTCGATGCCGATCAGTGGGATATCGTAGTGCACGCGCTTGGTATCGGTGACGAAGTCGGCGGCGCGCTCATAGCGCTTGCCGGTGTAGAACACCGACGCCACGCCATAACAGCCAGCGGCGCGCATCACCGAACCGACGTTCTCCGGTGATTTGGGGTTATACAAACCAATGCAGCTGTACCGTTTGTCTGCCACGAGCGGGGTGCCTTTCGGGAAAAAAGCGCGATTATACGGGGATTGGGCGGCAGCGAGGGGGTTGAAAGGCAAGATCAAAAGATCGCAGCCTGCGGCAGCTCCTACAAGGTATACATCGAATGTAGGAGCTGCCGCAGGCTGCGATCTTTGCTTTTAATCTTCTTTCTTCATCAATCCCGCCAACGCCGCAAACGGATTGTGCGTGGCCTTGGCGATTTTCGGCGTGCTGAGGGAGCCTTCGTCGAAATACTGCTGGTCGGTATAACGCGAGTGTTCGTTATCGTGGCAGTACAGGCACAACAACTCCCAGTTCGAGCCGTCCTGCGGGTTGTTGTCGTGGTTGTGGTCGCGGTGGTGCACCGTCAGTTCGCTCAGGCGCTTGCCGGAGAACTCACGGGCGCAGCGGCCGCAGACGTGCGGATACATCTTCAGGGCCTTGTCGCGGTAGCCCATTTCCTTGTCGCGCTGGTTGTCGGCGAGGATGCGATCCAGCTTCGAAGTGTTGGTCGGGGTGGACGAACTCATGGGTTCACCTTTGTAAAATGACTAATGACGGTATTAAGCGAAGTTTAGCTCAGCCCTTGAGCTTCTCGGCAATCCAGATGGTGTGGCGGGTGCCCTTGTTGCCATGGGCGAAGACCTGCACTTCCTCGGCCTTGAAACCGGCTTTCTTCAGTTTGTCGGAAAATTGCCGGTCAGCGCTGGCCGACCAGACGGCCAGCACACCTTTTGGTCTCAGGGCCTTGGCGCAGGCACTGAGGCCACCGGCGGAGTACAGCCAGCTGTTGGCTTTCTGGGTCAGGCCTTCGGGGCCGTTGTCGACGTCGAGCATGATCGCATCGAAACCCTGGGGTTCGGCTTGCAGGACTTTGGCCACGTCTTCCATGCGAATCACCGTCCGCGGGTCGAGCAGCGGATTGCCAGCCTTCTCGCCCAGCGGTCCACGATTCCACTCAACGACACCGGGAACCAGTTCGGCGACCACCACTTCGGCAGTCTTGCCCAAGTGCTTGAGCGCCGAAGCGAGGGTGAAGCCCATGCCCAGGCCGCCGATGAGCACCCGTGAATTCGGTCGACCGGCGACTTTGCGACACGGGATTTCGGCCAGAGCATCTTCGGAGCCATGCATGCGCGTATTCATCAATTGCCCGCCATCGCCCCCCTGGATCTTGATGACAAAATCCTCGCCGTATTCGAACAGGCACAGGGCACCGCCGTTTTCAGGAATGGGGGTGGTGTCCAGCAGAACGAAACGTTTCATGGGGCTCACTTGAAGAAAATTGGCAGAACACGGGAGGGCAAACAGACGCAGTTCGGAGTAGCCTGTTTATGACGACAAGGTCAACGGAGCCATTGATGAAGCGCACCATTCTAACGGTCATTGCCCTGGCCGCGCTCTCGATAACTGCAGTGCAGGCTCAACAGCTGCAATCGATTCCCGTCAGCCCCGCGCCGATGCCCGGTTCGCCCGGCACCGCGACGCCCACGCCATACCCGCAAATCAGCCCGGCGCCTTTGCCTAAAGTCGGCCCCGGCAGTAGCGGTCCGCCGTTGGTGCCGATTGAAATGCCGAGCCCGCCGACCAAGGACCAGCCGATACCGGGCCTGGAGCCCAATCCGCCGAAAGCCAAATCGCCGGGCGGCTAGACCTGCTGTGAAAGCAGTTGGCCGTCGGCCATGCGCAGGCGTTTGGACAGGGAAACGGCGAGGGCGCGGATGATCTTGGCGGCGATTTTCGGTGCGTCGTTGAGCATCTTTTCCAGCGAGTCCTTGCCCAGGTTGAGCAACTGGCAGTTGCTTGCGGCCACGCAACTGGCCGAGCGCCGTTCGCCGTCGAGCACGGCCATTTCGCCGAACGAGCGGCCGCTGCGCAACGTGGCGATGGTGACGCGTTGCCCGCCGGCGGTGGTTTTCTGCACTGCCACCTGACCGGTGTGGATGATGCACATGAAGCTGCCGGCATCGCCCTCCTGGAAGATCTCCTCGCCCTGGGCAATGGTGCTGATACTGAAGTAGCCCGAAGCCGCGACGAAGTCCGCCGGCAGCAGTTGATTGAACAGGCCGCAATCCATCAGCCAGTCGCGAATTTCGTTGTTCAGAAAGGTTGGTTCTGACATGTCGTGCGGTCTTTTTTGTTGTCTGGTTCGGTTCCGGATATGAATTCACCGCACACCCTGTAGGAGCTGCCGCAGGCTGCGATCTTTTGACTTTGATATTTTAAGATCAAAAGATCGCAGCCTGCGGCAGCTCCTACATGGGTCAGTGTTGTGTCGGCTTCCTGTGTTCGGAACTATGACCCGCACACCCAGCCAAGTTCCTCAGGCAATGCCCAAAACCTTGAACAAAAATGCATATTCGAGTGCTACGTCACGCAATCCCTGATATCGACCGCTCATCCCGCCATGCCCGGCACCCAGTTCAGTCTTGAGCAGCAGGGGATTGCTGTCGGTCTTGGTCGCGCGCAATTTCGCCACCCACTTGGCTGCTTCCCAATACTGCACACGGCTGTCGTTGTAACCGGCGATCACCAGAGTCGCCGGATAAGCTTGTGCGGTGACGTTTTCGTACGGGGCGTAGGCCTTGATCCGATCATGGACGGCCGGCTCTTCAGGGTTGCCCCACTCGTCGTATTCCGTGACGGTCAATGGCAGGTCAGGGTCGAGCATGGTGTTGAGTACGTCGACGAACGGCACTTCGGCGATGGCGGCGCCAAACAGCTCCGGCCGTTGATTGAGCACCGCGCCGATCAGCAAGCCACCGGCGCTGCCGCCGCTGATCGCCAACTGCGGTGCAGTGGTGAAGCCCTGGGCGATCAGGTGTTCGGCGCAGGCGATAAAGTCGCTGAAGGTGTTGTGCTTGTGCTCCTGCTTGCCGGCGCGATACCAGGCTTCCCCCAGTTCGCCACCGCCACGCACGTGGGCAATGGCAAACGCCATGCCGCGATCCAGCAGGCTCAGGCGCGCGTGGGAAAACCACGGGTCGAGGCTTTCGCCATAGGCGCCATAGCCGTAGAGGTACAGCGGCACGGGTTTGCCGAGGTCTGCGCGCTTGATCACCAGGCTGATGGGCACTTGCGTACCGTCCGGTGCAGTGGCCCACAGGCGCTGGCTGACGTAGGCATCGGCATCGAACGGGCCGAGCACCGGAGTTTGCTTGAGCACTTTCTGCTCGCCAGAGGCCAGGTCCAGTTGGCGGATTTGCGCCGGACGGTTCAACGCTTCGTAGCGCAGGCGAATCCGCTCGCTTTCGAACTCCAGGCTGTTTTGCACGTGCAGGCTGTAGGCCGCATCCGGCAGTTGCACGCGATAGGGCGCCAGGCCTTGCGGGTGAACCTCAATGACCGGCAAGCCGCCGACCCGCAGGCTGAGGGTCATGGCCCCGGTGTTCAGGCTGATGCCGTCGATCATCACCGTGTCACTGTGGGGGATCAGGTTCTGCCAGTCGGCTTCGGTGGGCGCGGCACCGGTATCTACAGCGGTGTACAAAGCGAAATTGATGCCGTCACGGTTGCTGCGAATGAACCAGGTCCATTGACCGTCGAGTACGCCGTGGTCGACGTCGTACTCATGCTCCTCGACCCGTGGCGCGATGCAGGTAAAGGCTTGCTGCGGCTGGTTGGCGTCGAGGACCCAGGCTTCGCTGGTGGTCTTGCTGCCCACGGACAGCAGCAATTGCTGCTCGGAGCTTGAACGGTAGCAATGCATGAAGAAGCGCCCGTCCGGCTCATGGAACACTTCTTCGGCCGCCGTGCCGTCCAGTCGATAGCGATACAGCTTGTGCGGACGATGGGTGTCATCCAGTTCGCCAAAGAACAGCGTCAGGCTGTCGTTGGCCCAGGTCATGCTGCCGTCGCAGTCCTGGAATTCCAGTTCACTGACACGGCCGTCGGACAATTCCTTCACGAACAGCGTGTAAATCTCCTCGCCACTGGAGTCGATGCTGTAGGCCAGGCGCTGGTGATCCGGGCTGATGCTGAACGCCCCGAGCGAAAAGAAGCCGCCATTGGCCAGTTCGTTCGGGTCCAGCAGTAGTTGTTCGCGGCTTTCGTCGAGGGTCAGGCTGTCATCGGCCGGACGCGGGCAGCGGTAGTGCCGGGCGTACTCATCGCCCGCCGTGGTGCGGGTGTAATACAGATACGGTCCCCACGGCGAGGGCAGGGACAGATCGGTCTCGAGAATCCGCCCCTTGATCTCTTCGAACAGGGTTTCACGCAGCCCGGCCTGGTCGGCGGTTTGCGCTTCCTGATAGCTGTTTTCGGCCTTGAGGTAGTCGAGCACTGCTTCGGTGTCGCGCTCTTGCAGCCAGGCATACGGGTCGGAGCCATCAGCCATGTGGGCAATCGGAGCGTCGTGAATGTTGGCGGATAGGGGCATGAAGGGCTCTCGAACAGTGTACGGAATAGGGGCTTGGCAACCTGTGGGAGCGGGCCGCGCCCAACAGTCAGGCATTGATGCAGCCTGACGGGCGAAAAGCCGTTATCATAAGCGCCTCTGTGCGACACGCGTAGCGTGTCTCCAAGACTTCGAGGTGTAGAGTCATCTTGAAGGGCTTCCGAAAGGAAGCCAAGAGCTTGGGCACCCAACCCCAAGAAACAAAACCCTCCCAGAAGTCCAATGCCTTCAAGGACTTGCCGCAGCGGCGGTGGCAAACTCAAGGTCGATTAGCGCTCGGTAGCTCGACCGCAGTACCAGATTTTCCGGTACTGGAGTGCCTACTACACATCAGCCCTGTTCAGGGCTAAACCCATGCGGGAGAGAATCCCCGCTGGGGTTCCCTCCTGCTTTTGAAACAGGAGGTAACAATTTCTTTGGGCATGCTGCCTCGGCAGTCCCTGCTCACATCAAACCGGAGACATGAGCGAAAGCTCTGTCTGTCATTGTCCATCTACCTTGCTCGCAAGGTGGCAGCGGACTCGTTGTGCGACCAACGATAGCCTAGGAAGACATGCGTCACTGGTAACGGTGAGGTGTGAAGCTCTTCTCACAATGTAGTCCCCGTCAGGGTGTGCTTTTGCCGCGAGGTAAAGCATAGATACTCGGAGCAGTGCCGGGTTGAGACGCTAGGCTGGTTGGTATGGGTAACGTAAGTGAACTGCTGATAAACGCCGTAATTATGAACAAGCCAAAACTGCTGTCAGGCTTGAGCCAAAAGGCACGTGGTCGGATACCTCTGTAGAGGCTTGAGGTACGTCGTCATAGGACCATCGGTGAAAAGGCAGGCCCTAAACCAATCGTGTGATAGGCAGGGAACGTGGTAAGCCCGTATGGCCGCCTTCGGGCAGGTGAACCGCAAGGGGATCTGTTGGCTGTGCGGGTATGGGATCGCAGAGAAAGCGAAAGCCGGGCTGTAATGGCTCGGATAGGGGTTGGGACATTACCCCACGGGAAACCGGGCAGACTTCTGCGTGGTCTTTCGTCGCATGAACTCTGACTGAACCTGTCTCAATGATCTTAGAGACCCGCAGTATTGGGCCTCCTACTAATCCAACCCTGACGGGAGCGTCCATTCCCGTCAGGGGATGCGTACGTCTTCTGCTCGGGGAAACTTGAGAGGAAGGCAGCATGATAGAGCACAGCCAAATGGCCGTGCCTGCGCTTTCCGGCACTCCGCAACAATGGCATGACATCGATTGGTGTCGTGTTCAGCGGAATGTTCGGGCAATGCAGGTGCGGATTGCGAAGGCTTGTCGGGAAGGCAAATGGCGCAGGGTGAAAGCCCTGCAACGGATGCTGACCCGCTCTCGATCGGCCAGATACTTGGCCGTACGGCGAGTCACTGAAAACCAGGGTAAGCGCACGGCGGGAGTCGACCGCGTGCTCTGGGATACACCCGACGCAAAATGGAAAGCGGCAAATGGGTTGAAGCGTCACGGATATAAGCCACGACCTTTACGGCGTGTGTTCATTCCGAAGTCGAATGGGAAGGAACGCCCTTTGGGTATCCCAACCATGACTGACAGGGCTATGCAGGCGCTGTATTTGCTGGCTCTGGCCCCCATTGCAGAAACCAAGGGCGATCCGAACAGCTACGGCTTCAGGATCGAACGCTCCACGGCGGATGCGATGGGTCAGTTGTTTGTTTGCCTGTCCAAGAAGGTCTCGGCCCAATGGATACTGGAGGCGGACATACAAGGCTGCTTTGATCACATTAATCATGACTGGATGCTCGCCAACGTCCCTACGGACAAAGCGATTCTTCGGAAATGGTTGAAGGCTGGCGTGATTCATAAAGGCCAGCTACAGGCAACGGATGCTGGTACACCACAAGGCGGGATTATCTCGCCTACCTTGGCAAATAGGGCGCTCGATGGTCTGGAAACACAGCTCAAGCAGTATCTGGGCGTGACAAGGGCCAGAAAGCTGAAGATCAACGTGGTGCGGTATGCGGATGATTTTGTGATTACTGGAAACTCGAAAGAGGTACTGGAAAGCGAAATCAGACCTTGGGTGGAGCAATTCCTGGCAGTACGCGGGTTGCAGTTATCCCCTGAGAAAACACATATCGTCCATACCGATCAAGGCTTCGACTTTCTGGGTTGGAATTTCCGTAAGTACGACGGGAAGCTTCTGATCAAACCGAGTAAGAAGAACGTCAAGGCGTTCTATCACAAGGTGAAGGAGGTCATCGACGCCAACAAGATGGCGAAGCAGGAGTATTTGATTCGATTGCTCAATCCCATCTTGAAAGGCTGGGCGCTGTATCACCAGCCTGTAGTAGCCAAGCAGGCCTACAGCCGCATGGATAATTTGTTGTTTCATGCTCTATGGCGTTGGGCAAAGCGGCGGCACCCGAACAAGTCACTGCAATGGATCGGGAAGAAGTATTTCCGAACTCAAGGAAGCAGAAGTTGGGTGTTTGCCACCACGATGTTGGAGGAAAACGGGACAAAAAAGGAGGTCGCTCTGTATTCGCTTGCGAGTACACCGATCGAACGACACAGGAAGGTTAGTGGGGAGTACAACCCCTTCGACCCTTCCATGGAAGAAATGGGCGAGAAGCTGCGGACGGCACAGATGCTGAAAAAGCTGAAGTATCGCAAACAGATTCTCAGTCTCTATCAAAGCCAGAAAGGACTGTGTCTGATGTGCAAACAACCGATTACGAAGGAAACGGGATGGCATGACCATCACATTATCCACCGCACTCATGGCGGTAGAGACACCCTGGATAACCGGGTACTATTGCATCCTATTTGTCACCAACAGCTTCACAGCCGTGGATTGACAGTGAACAAACCGGCTCCGCAAGGGGCTTTCTAAAGACTTGAGCCGTATGCGTTGAAAGGCGCACGTACGGTTCTTAGGGGGAGGCAGGCCAGTAATGGCCTGTCTCTACCCGACTTGCCTGCCTTGCCATGGACACCATGACCGAGAACGACTATCTGATCGCTTGGGGCCTCTACGCCTTCGCCGCTTTGGGCTGCCTGTTGGTGTGGATGCGCTTGACCCGCTGGATGTGGCGCTGGCTGCGTGAGCCGCTACGGCTGGCCATGGCCGTGCTGCTGTTCAGCCCGACCATCATCGACCCGGTCAAGGATAAAGTCGCACCGGCTGTCGCCATTACCGCCCTCGACCTGCTGTTCAAGGTCGGCAACAACGCCTGGCGGGCGATTTCCGATCTGTTCATGTACGGCATGATCGCGTTCGGCCTCTATCTGGTGCTGGTGGCGATCCGTTTCCCTATCGAGCGCGCCTCCAACGCCCGCAAGGAACAGGCTGCCGCGGCCAAAGCCGCCGTGCGCGCCGAAGAACCCGAAGATGATCAACCGTTCGGCGGTGCCGGCGATGATCGTTACGGTCGTCCACCGGTGCCGAGCAATCCTCAGCGGATGCGAGTCGAACCCCGTCTGTAACCTTGCCCCTGCGATTGAGCGAGAGTCCGAGCATGTGTGAGTTATTGGGCATGAGCGCCAATGTCCCGACCGATATCGTGTTCAGCTTCACCGGGCTGATGCAGCGCGGCGGACGCACCGGCCCGCACCGCGATGGCTGGGGCATTGCCTTCTATGAAGGCCGTGGGCTGCGACTGTTCCAGGATCCGGCGGCAAGCTGCGAGTCGGAAGTCGCGAACCTGGTGCAGCGCTATCCGATCAAGAGCGAAGTGGTGATCGGGCACATCCGCCAGGCCAACGTCGGCAAGGTCTGTCTGTCCAACACGCATCCGTTCGTCCGTGAGCTGTGGGGGCGCAACTGGTGTTTCGCCCATAACGGCCAGTTGACGGATTTTCAGCCAGTGGCCAGTTTCTACCGCCCCGTGGGTGATACCGATAGCGAAGCGGCGTTCTGCGATTTGCTCAACCGAGTGCGTGCGGCGTTCCCCGAGCCGGTCGAGGTCGAAGCGCTGCTGCCGGACCTGGTGGCCGCGTGCGCCGAATACCGCAGCAAAGGCGTGTTCAATTGCCTGCTCAGCGATGGCGACTGGTTGTTCTGCTATTGCTCGACCAAACTGGCGCAAATCACCCGGCGCGCACCGTTTGGCCCGGCACGCTTGAAAGATGTCGACGTGATCGTCGACTTTCAGGCCGAAACCACGCCTAACGACGTGGTCACCGTCATCGCCACCGAACCCCTGACCGAAAACGAAACCTGGACCCGTTACGAACCGGGTCAATGGAGCCTGTGGCGGCGCGGCGAATGTGTCAGCCAGGGCAAGACCGAATAAGGATTCAATCCCCATGTTGCTCAGTTATCTACGGCTGGTGTTGTTTGCGGCCGGCTTGTTGATCGGTGTCCAGGTGCCGGGGTTCATCAACGATTACGCCAAGCGGGTCGAAGCCCATCTGATCGAGGCGCAAGCCGGGTTGAGCGGGTTCCAGAACACTGCCAATCAGTTTTTCAAGGGTGACATGCAGGCCCTGGTCGCGCATTACCGCGCCAGCGAAGACCCGATCTTCCGCAGCGATGCCGACAGCCTGAGTAACCTGCTGACCCGCCAACTGGCGCTGGACAAGCAGTTCCAGGCGATGCAGGGGCCGTGGTACATCCGCTTCCTGCAAGTGGTGCTGGCTGCCGATCCGGACATCCGCAAGGAAACCTGGAATGGCTACAGCTACCAGATCCTGTTGACGCCCGAAGCGATGAGCTGGGGCATGAGCGGCGCATTGTTGCTGTCGTTAGGCCTCGAATGCCTGTTCCGCCTGATCGACTGGGTGGTGCTGGGCGGCAAGCGTCTGCGCCAGAGCCGGCCGATCGAAGAGCGGGATTTGCGCGGCTTGTAACACTGTCGAACGTCAAGGAGCCGGCAAGCCGGCTCCTTGCTGGATTACCAATCTATCGAATAGGTCATGCTCAAGGTACGGCCTTCGGCGTTGGGGAATGGCGCTCTGGCGTTGGCCTGGGCGAACAGGTTGACGTACGTGCGGTTGGTCAGGTTGTACACCCCGCCTTCCAGGCGACCGACCGGCAAGTACACGGAGCCGAGCAGGTCCACCAGCGTATAACCCTCGATGTCGCGCCCGTTGTTGTCCTTGGCGGCAGCGTCGTAACTGGACAGGTGCATGCCTTGCAGGCGCAGGGTGTAGTCGTCTTCGGCGTAGCCGACGAACAGCGTGGTCTTGGCCGGTGAAATGCGTGTCGCCGGCAGATCGATCCATTTCCCGTTCTGCTCGGTCTCGCCTTTGGCCCAGGCATAGGTGCCACCCACCGACCAGTGATCGGTCGCGAGGTAGGTCAGGCTATTTTCGATGCCGCGAACCCGCTCCTTCTGGTTGATCAGACGCAAGACACGGTCATTGGCATCGTAGAACTGAGTCACGTCCGAGGTGTTTTCATAGACGGTGACGTCGGCCTGCCACCGGTCCCAGTTACCGCGCCAGCCCAGCTCGTAGCTGTCGACCTTGATGGCCTGGGCGTTGAGGCTCTGGATGTCGAAGGTGCTGTTCACGTCACGCAAGAAGCGCTGGATGTCCGGCAGCGAAAACCCCTGGCTGTAATTGGCGAAGACGTCCTGATGTTCACTCAGGTGATAGACCGCGCCCAGGTTATAGAGCGTCGCGTCGTATTTGAGGGTGTCACCGGGCAGGATGGCGCGTACGCCGGTCTGGACGATCTGACCGTAAGCGATGCTGTCGGAGATGTCGCTTTCGATCCATTCGCGGCGCACACCGCCACGCAAGGTCCAGTCACCGATGTCCCAGGACATCTGCCCGAACAGCGCCTTGGTGGTGGTTTCGATATCCGGGCCCAACTCGTAAGTGGTGCCGGTCTTGGTGTAGGTCAGCCCATTGACGGTGTATTGGTCACCGCGCTGGCGGGAGCGTTCGTGATCATAGTCGGCGCCCCAGACCAGGTTGCCAGTGGCGCTGCCGATGGCCGGCAACGGCGTGTCGATGGCCGCACGCAAGCCGTAGACATCCTGCACGCTGTTGTTGTCGGAGACCCCGGCCTTGCCCCGCGACAGGTCCGGGAAGAACAGCGCGTCGGCCCGGCGCCAGTAGCTTTCCAGTTGCAGGCCCTGGCCGTAGAAGTCGTTGTCGGTATAGTTGAGGTTGGCCGCCTGGTTATGGGTGTAGGGCTGGTCGTCGAGTTTCAGTCCTTTGACCGCCACGGCCTCTTGCCGGTTGTTCGGGTCTTTTGTGTAGCCAGTGTCCTGCTGGTCCTTGTAGTCCTGCAGTGACAGGCTGAGTTTTTTATCGGCATCCAGTTCGTAACCGAAACGACCTTGCAGGTCATAGGTGTCGGTGTCCATGTTGCTGCCCTGGGACGTGTCCTGAGGGATGCGATTGCCGTTGCCGTCGTACTGATCGTTGCGCTGGGTCAGGTCGGCGGACACGTACCAGTCCAGGGCATCCTTGCGCCCGGTCGCACTCTGAAAGGCCTCGTAGGCGAAACCCTTGCTGTTGAGGTTGTTGCCGGTGGTCAGGCCCAGTTTGCTGCTGTAGGCAAGGTCCTGACCCTGGTTGCGCTTGGTGATGATGTTGATGATGCCGCCCGAAGCACCGGCACCATAAATGCTGCTGGCGCCGGAAACCACCTCGATGCGTTCGATACTGGCCGGCGCAATGCTGTTGAGCTGGCGGAAGTTGTCACGCGTGGCGTTTTGCGACACGCCGTCGATCAACACCAGCATGTTGCGCCCGCGCAGGGTCTGGCCGAAGTTGCTCATCCCGCCGCTGGACGGCGCCAGGCCGGGAACCAGTTGCCCCAGAATGTCGGAGACCCGGCGCCCGGCGCCACTCTGTTGGCTGATCTGTTGTTCGTCGATCACCTGGACCGAGCCTGGAATCGAGGCAATGGTCGCTTCGCTGCGCGTCGCGGAAACGACGGTGGCTTGCATGTTCAATGTGCCAGGTTGCTGGTCGGTGTCTTCGGCCCAGGTTTGGGCGCTGAAGGAGCCGAGCAGCGGAATCATCAAGGAAAGTTTGGTTCGGGTCATGAGTTGGTCTTTTTTTTAGTCGTGATAAGTGTTGGTAGACAGGATTGCGGGGTCAGGTGTGGAGGTGAATGAGCGCACCCAGCGGATCCCGATGGCGGCCAGTGCGTAGGTCAACGCCACCAGCCAGAAACTGTGGGCCAGCCCGACCAGCCCCATGCCGATCCCGCCGAGGACGGCACCGAGCAGAGCGCCAGCCTTGGCCGCGCTGTTGCCCAGGCCGAGGGCAAAACCCTGTTGGCTTGACGACACGGTGTTGGCGATCAGTGCATAGGCGACAGGGAGCAGTGCGCCTTGCCAGATGCCCCAGACCAACCGGCTGACGAGAAAACCCAGCCATTCGCTGGCCAGTGCCGTGGCGGCTAGCGTCAGGGCGCAGAGCCAGGCAACGCCTTCGATGACGCGCAGGGTGTAAGCCGGCTGCCAGCGGTCGAACAGACGCCCCCACAGGGGAGCGGAGATGGCCAGGGTCGCGGCGCTCGCCGCGTAAGTCGCACCGATCAGCCAGCCCGGCGCATGCAGAATGTCGGCGACATACAGCGCGTAGAAGGGTTGCGGCATCATCTTCGCGGCTTGAATCAACACGATCACCAACAGGATTCCACCGAGCCAGCCTTTAGGCAGGGCCACCGGCGCAACCGGTTTCTTCGTCGAGGCTCGCGCCTTGTCAGCCGGCAGGAAAAAGCTCCCCAGTGCACACAGCAGGCAAATCGCCGATGCGCCATAACACAGCAGGGCAAACCCCGAGATGTCCATCAGCCAGCCGCCCAGTACCGGGCCGATCAACGAGCCGACGGCGGTCGCCGATTGCAGACGGGCCAGGGTGTGACCGCGCCGGGAGCTCTCGCAGCAGGCCAGGGCATAGGCTTGCGCGGCGGCGATAAACCCGGCCAATGCACCCTGCATCACGCGAATGCCCACCAGCAGCCATGGGTCGAGGGTAATCGCCGCCAGCCCCTGGCACAGCGCAAGTGCCAGCAACGCCCGAACGATCATCGGCTTGTGCCCGGTGCGATCACCCAACCGTCCCCACGCTGGCGTCAGCAGCATGGCCGCCAGCATCGGGCCGGCATACACCAGCGCCGATAGCAGCGAGGTGTAGTCGGCGCCCTCTGCCCCAAGCAGATGCTGGATCTGCAAGGGCCAGAACGGGCCGCTCATTTCCATGGCACCCATGGAGACAAACTGGATGACGATCAGCAGCCGCAACGCACGACCATCAACGAGCATCGGCGTTGGTTCGCAGCGGATTGCTCAGGCGTCCGACGATATCGGCGTGGCTGTCGTGCAAGCGCATGCGCATGAACGATTTGGCCGGCCAATCCTGTTCCAGCAGGGCCTGGCGCTCGCTTTCCCAGCGTCCCGGTTCGACGTGCTCGCGCACGCTCTCGAAGCACTGTTCAACGTGCGTAGCCAAGCGCTCCCAAAGGCTGTTTTCCGGCACATTCCAGTGGCGGGCGCAGAGCAACGTCAACTCACCGAGGTGGCACATGAACGTGGTGTGCAGGAGCTTGTCGCGGACAAAACCGGCGTCGTCGTACAGGGTCATTTTCGGATCGTGCAGCTGGATATCCAGACCCTTGGCGTGCAGGGTTTTGCGATCGATGCGAATGTCGCCGAAGTCACGCAGTAACAGCCGATTCAACTGCCCGTCAGCGCCCATCACCATGAAGCTGTTTTGCTGGTGCGCTTCGAACGCCACGCCATACATCAGGTAGATGCCCAGCAGGCTCGGGACGGCAATCGACAGGTAATCATCGAAGAACGCCAGCATGGCCTCGCTGTCGTCACGACCCTGAGCCAGTTGCACCCAGTCACGCAGCAACGGTTGTTCGAATTCGTTTACGGCGAACAGGCTGCCGACCGGCACGGCCAGTTCGCCTTCTTGCAGCAGGGTCAGCGGGTTGTCGCGGTACAACACGGCGGCATGCCGGGACCGTTCGTCATTGGCCGGTTGTGGCGCGTAGTGCACGCCGATGCGCTCCGGCACGATGTTCAGCAGGCGCTGAATCTGCGGTTCGTGATCGAGAATCTGCAGTAGCAGTTGGCTGATGCGCGGTCCCATCCGGGCCGAGCGCGGCGACACGGTGCGCTGCACGCTGGTCAGGCGCAGGGCCACCGGCAGTTTGACCATCGGCGCAACGCGGCTGGCCTCTGGTACGACCGTGCGGAAGGACATGGTCGGGTGACCGGTGAAGGCAACGATGTCGGTGACGATCAGCAGGTTGTCGGCGATCTCGCCGGCGAACGAATTGGGCAGCTCTTCATTGACTTGCCATGGGTGCGACGGCAGCGGGAGGTAGTCCGTTGCCTCCAGGCCCCGTTGCTGCAAATGCTGCTGCAATTGTTCGGCGGCCTGCGGGAAGTGGCCCTGCCACCAGTCCCAGTAATCGGCGGTGCCGGCCAGTGATTCGACGTGGGCGTACTGACGGTGCAGGGCGCACAGCACAATCGGAAAACTCGCTTCGAATTCCGGCGAGAACGCGATGACCTGCGCAGCGCTCAAGCCCAGTTTGGTCTTGTAGTTCGGATGCCAGGGGTGGCCGAGCGTGCCCCACTGTTCGAGCAATGACGTCGGGTTCTGGTGGTCGGGGCTGGCTTTGAGCCAGGCGAACAGATTGTCGTTGTGCTCGGTGTCGATCTGCTCTCTCAGGCGCTCGGTCCATCCATGGTGGAACGCCAGGCACAAGGTGTCGTTGCTGTAGCTATCGTCCAGCTCGCGGGCCAGACGTTCCAGTACCTGCGGGGAGGCGGGCGGGTTGAGCTGAGTGCTGAGGTGCGCGAGCAGCTCGCTGGGCAACTGGATTTTGTGCGGCAGGCTGTCGGGGGTGTGCAGGACGATGCTGCCACGCACGTCCCAGCTGTTCATTCTTCCGCCCGTCAGGTGGTCGAAGCAAAGCTGCGTACCGTCGCCAAGCGGCAGCCAGCAATGGCCATTGTCGTCGTACTCGCAGGCGTCGGGGTTGATCAGACCTTCGCGAAACAGCGCCTGGATCAGGCGTTGGAAGCAGCGCTGGGCGGCGGGCTCCAGGGCATTGCTCAAATGGTCGAGGGTGATGCGGTGGGACTGGAAGGCCGGAGTGCCGAGAGCTTCGCTCCAGTGCGAGAGCAATTGCTGCTGTTTTTGCGTGTAAGCGCGCATCAAGTCCGACTCCTTCTGGACAGTGGTTTAACTGAATGCGCGCAGAGAATACATTTTTTAAATAATAATGTAAATGATAGTAATTCCTACTTGTGGTGTGGAGAACTCCTTTTCAGAGGCCGACCTGGGGTTTGCTCAAGACCATGTAGCGCTCTCCCACCTTGCGCGCATACTCCTCCAGCACCTGCTGACACAAGGCCACAATCTCCTCGACCCACTCAACGCCCACCCGCCACGACACCACCACCTGCAAGTCGGGTGGTCGCTGATCGATGTCCAGCAAGGTCAACTCGCCGCGCGCCAGTTCCTCGGCCACCAGCACCGGCGGCAACGCGCCGATGCCAAAGCCATCGCGCAGCAGCCGGGTAATGGCCGACACCGAGTTCACGCAGTTCAACCGTGGCGTCATCACGCCATTGGCCTGCATCAGGGCGAGCACTTCCTGATGCGGGTGGGAGTTTTTCGAGTAGGTAATGATCCGCTCTTTCGCCAGATCGGCGACGCCTGAATACTCACGGTTGTACAGGGAATTGCTCGCGACAATCCAGCCCATGGGGTGGCTGGCCAGTTCCAGGCTGCGCACGCTTTCCTGGCGCAGCAGGTCGGTCTGCAGGATCACATCGAGAAAGCCTTTTTGCAGCTGATCGCAGAGGTTGAGCGAGGTATCGGCCACCAGCTCGATTTCCACCAGTGGGTAGTGATCGGTCATCTGCGCCACCAACGGGCTGAGCCAGGTGTGGATCACCGTGTCCATTACGCCGATGCGCACCCGTCCGGCCTTGCTCGAACGGGTCTCGATCGACTGCTTGAGTGCCTGCATGGTGTCCATCATCTGCTCGGCGTAATCGAGCACTTTGAGGCCTTCCGGGGTCAGGCTCACGCCGCGCGAATCCCGCAGAAACAGCTTTACCCCGAGCTCGCCTTCAAGCACCGCAATTCGGCTGGAAATCGAGGCCTGGGTGGTGAAGAGCTTGTCGGCGGTCAGGCGAAAACTCTTGAGTCGGGCGACCCAGACGAAAGTCTCGAGAAACTTCAGGTTCATGGGATAAAGATTTCTTATGTCTAAGGCGGGTTTTTATTAGTTGGACGCAGCAGGGGCGCGCGTCCAAGAATCGACGCATCCGGTTCCCACGATAGGCGTCGTCGGGGCTCAGAACAATACCAATAAAATCAGCGCGGAGATTTGCCATGAGTGCGCCCGACACCACCGCCACCCCGAAAGCCTCGGCCCGTCCGGGACCTTTCGACTGGTATCGCAACATCAATCAGCAGGAACGCCGCACCTTCTGGAGCTGCAAGATCGGCTATGGCCTGGACGGCATGGACACCCAGATGCTCAGCTTCGTGGTGCCGACCCTGATTGCCATGTGGGGCATCACCACCGGCCAGGCCGGGCTGATTCACACCAGCACGCTGATCGCTTCGGCCATCGGTGGCTGGGTGGCGGGGATTCTCTCCGACCGCATTGGTCGTGTGCGCACCTTGCAACTGACGGTGCTGTGGTTTGCCTTCTTCACCTTCCTCTGCGGCTTTGCCCAGAGCTACGAGCAACTGCTAATTGCACGGACCCTGATGGGATTCGGTTTCGGCGGTGAGTGGACGGCCGGCGCGGTGCTGATCGGCGAGGTGATTCGTGCCCAGGACCGTGGCAAGGCCGTTGGCATGGTGCAGTCCGGCTGGGCGCTGGGTTGGGGGCTGACCGCGATTCTGTATGCGCTGCTGTTCTCGGTATTGCCACCGGAGGATGCCTGGCGTGCGCTGTTCATCCTCGGCATCGTGCCGGCGATCTTCGTGATTTTCGTCCGCCGTCTGGTCAAGGACCCGGAAATCTATCGTGAAGCCAAAGCGAAACAGGAGCCGGGCAACCCGTCGAAGTTCTACGAGATCTTCGCCCCCGGCATGCTCTTCACCACGATTCGCGCTTCGTTGCTGACCACCGGCGCGTTGGGCGGCTACTACGCCATCACTTCCTGGTTGCCGACTTTCCTGAAGAACGAACGCGGTTTGAGCGTACTCAATACCAGCGGTTATCTGGCGATGGTGATCGTTGGTTCCTACGTGGGTTATGTCATCAGCGCCTATTTGACCGACATCCTGGGACGTAAAAAGAACTTCATCCTGTTCGCCGTGGGTTCGTTCACCATTGTGTTGCTGTACACCCAACTGCCGGTCAGCAACGGCGTGATGCTGTGGCTGGGCTTCCCGCTGGGTTTCTTCGCCTCGGGGATTTTCAGTGGTATGGGTGCATTCCTGACCGAGTTGTTCCCTACACGCATTCGCGGTTCGGGCCAGGGTTTTTGCTACAACATCGGCCGGGCGCTGGCGGCGTTGTTCCCGCTGCTGATCGGCCTGCTCAGCCAGACCGTGCCGCTGAGTGTGGGCATCGGTGCCTTTGCGGCAGTGTCCTACGGCGTGGTGATCCTCGCGGCCCTGAGCCTGCCGGAAACCCGTGGCAAGCAACTCGACGCCCGGTAACTGATAACCTGCGGGCTTGTCTTACAGATATGTCCCACAGCTAAAAAGATTAATGCCTACAGGAGTGTTCAGCGTGAGCCGCCTGCTATTGAACTGCGACATCGGCGAGAGTTTCGGCAGCTGGACCATGGGTCTGGACGCAGAAATCATGCCCTTTATCGATTGCGCCAACATCGCTTGCGGTTTTCACGCTGGCGACCCGAGCATCATGCGCAAGACCGTCAGCCTGGCCCTCAGCCACGGTGTGCAAGTTGGCGCGCATCCGGCCTATCAGGATCTGGTGGGGTTCGGCCGCCGCTCCATGGCCTATGCCACCCAGGAACTTCAAGACATTCTGCATTATCAGATCGGCGCCCTCGACGGCATCTGCCGGGCTCAGGGCGGGCGGGTCAGTTACGTCAAACCCCATGGCGCGATGTACAACGACATGATGGCCAACCCGGCGCAATTACGCGCCGTGCTGCAAGCCGTGGCGTCCTATGACCGCAACCTGCCATTGATGTTGATGGCGACTCGCGACAACAGCGCCGCCCAACAACTGGGCGATGAATACGGCGTGACGCTGTGGTTCGAGGCTTTTGCCGATCGTGCTTACGACCGCGCCGGCAGGCTGGTGTCGCGACAACTGCCGGGAGCGGTGCATCACGACCCGGAAAAAATCAGCGAGCAGGCGCTGACCATTGCCCGTGGCGATCACCTCACCGCCAGCGATGGCAGCGCCCTGCATTTGCAGGCCAACACCCTTTGCGTGCACGGCGACAACGCCAGTTCGGTCGCTGCCGTACAACGTATCCGTGAAGCCTTGAACCGGCAGAGTGCGTCATGAAGCTGCGGGTTGAAGTGGTGGCGCTGGATTGCCTGATGGTGCGCCTGTTCGATGAAATTGCCGAAACCAACATGCCGTGGATGCTGGCGGCCAGTGAAAGTCTGCGGGCGGCGTTCGCCGGGCATCTGATTGATCTGGTGCCGTCCTACACCACCTTGATGGTGCATTACGACTTGACCGAGCTGAGTCCCGCCCAGGCCCGGGAGTTGATTGCCGAAGCGTTGATCGATCTGTCGCCCAACACCCATGCCCGCGGTAAATGTCATGTGTTGCCGGTGTGGTACGACTTGAGCGTCGGACCGGAGTTGAACCTGTTGTCGCAGCGCAGCGGGTTGGCGGTGGAGGAGGTGATCCGTCGTCACTGCGAGCGTGAATATCAGGTGTTCGCCCTGGGTTTTGCGCCGGGCTTCGCCTTCATGGGGCTGGTGGAAGAGGCACTCGCCGCGCCGCGTCTGAACACGCCACGCAAGAAAGTCGCGGCCGGCAGTGTCGGCATCGCCGAACGGCAGACGGCGGCTTACCCGGTGGTGTCGCCGGGCGGCTGGAACCTGATTGGCCGCACGCCGGCCAAATTGTTCGATCGCAACCGTGACGGCTACAGCCTGATGCAACCCGGTGACACCGTACGGTTCGAAGCGGTCAGCCATGCCGAGTTCATTAACCTGGGCGGTGACGATACGCCACTGGAGGCCCAGGCATGAGCCGTCTGACGATTGAAGCGAGTACGCCGCTGTGCCTGTTGCAGGATGCCGGTCGATTCGGCGTGCGGCATCTGGGTGTGACCCAGGGCGGAGCGGCTGATTGGCGTTCGATGTCCTGGGCCAACTGGCTGCTGGGCAACGGGCTGGATGCGCCGGTGATTGAAATCACCCTCGGCGGATTCACCGTGGTGGCCGAGGAGGAATGCGTGCTGGCCTTGGCCGGAGCGGATCTGGGCGCGCGGGTGGACGGCGAGGCGCTGGCACCGTGGCGCAGTTTCAGGCTGCACAAAGGTCAGCGTTTGCAATTCACCCGGCCGTTGCTCGGCGCCCGGGCCTATCTGGCGGCGCCGGGTGGGTTTGATGCACCGAAAGTGCTGGGCAGCAGCGCGACGGTGGTCCGTGAGGAGCTCGGCGGCCTGGACGGAATGGGCCATGCGCTGGGTAAGGGCGCGTCATTGAGCTATTCGGGCAACTCGGTGATGTTGCTGTGCGAAATGACCGCAGACCAGCGGCCGGACTTGAACCTTGATGCTCCGTTGGACTTGGTCCTCGGTGCACAGATCGGTGAGTTCAGCGGGCAGAGCCTGTTCGACGCGTTCAACAGCGTGTGGAGCCTCGACAGTCGTGCCGACCGGATGGGGATTCGCCTGCTGGGTAAGGCGCTGCAGTACCAGGGCAAACCGATGATTTCCGAGGGTATTCCACTGGGGGCGGTGCAGGTGCCGCCGGATGGGCAACCGATTGTGTTGCTCAATGATCGGCAGACCATTGGCGGTTATCCGCGTCTGGGAGCGTTGACACCGTTGGCGCTGGCGCGACTGGCGCAGTGTTTGCCGGGGGCGCGGGTGCGGTTGCGGCCGGTGGTGCAGGACGTGGCGCACCGCGAGCATGTCGAATATTTGCACCGGTTCAGGTGACCCCCTGTAGGAGCCGGCTTGCCGGCGAAGGCAATCTTGATCCTTGTAGCGACAGATCGGACGCCTTCGCTGCGATGCGGCGACCCGACAAGCCAGCTCCTACAGGACAATGAGCTTACTTGGACAGAAACCGCATCCCTTCTTCCAACCCCCGCAAGGTCAACGGATACATCTGGTCCTCAATCAAATCCCTCACGATGTTGGTCGAGGAGGTATAGCCCCAGGTGTCCTTCGGGTACGGGTTGATCCAGATGAGCTTCTTGTACTTCTCCTTGAACCGCTGCATCCACACGTAACCGGCTTCTTCGTTCCAGTGCTCGACGCTGCCGCCCGCCTGGGTGATTTCGTAGGGCGCCATGGCAGCGTCGCCGATGAAGATCACTTTGTAGTCGGCGCCGTACTTGTGCAGCAGGTCCATGGTCGAGGTGCGCTCGGAGGTGCGGCGCATGTTGTTCTTCCACACCGACTCATAAATGAAGTTGTGGAAGTAGAAGTACTCCAGGTGCTTGAACTCGGTCTTGCAGGCCGAGAACAGCTCCTCGCAAATCTTCACGTGGGCGTCCATTGAGCCGCCGATGTCAAACAGCAGCAACAGCTTGACGGTGTTGCGCCGCTCCGGCCGCATCTGGATGTTCAGTAACCCGGCATCCTTGGCGGTGTGGTCGATGGTGCCATCGATGTCCAGTTCTTCCGCCGCGCCCTGACGGGCAAACTTGCGCAAGCGACGCAAGGCGACCTTGATGTTGCGCGTGCCCAGCTCGACGGAATCGTCGAGGTTCTTGTACTCGCGCTGGTCCCAGACCTTGGCTGCCTTGCCCTGGCGCTTGCCGGCATCGCCGACCCGAATGCCTTCCGGGTTGAAACCGCCGGAACCGAACGGGCTGGTGCCACCGGTGCCGATCCACTTGTTGCCACCGGCGTGGCGTTCCTTCTGTTCTTCGAGGCGTTTCTTGAACTCTTCGATCAGCTTGTCCAGGCCGCCGAGGGACTGGATCGCCGCCCGCTCTTCATCGGTCAGCGAGCGTTCGAACTCCTTGCGCAGCCAGTCTTCGGGGATCAATGCCTGAAGATGATCGTCGAGCTTTTCCAGGCCATTGAAGTAGGCACCGAACGCCCGGTCGAACTTGTCGAAATGCTTTTCATCCTTCACCAGGATCGCCCGGGACAGGTAATAGAACTCGTCCATGTCGGCGAAGGTCACGCGTTGTTTCAGCGCGTTGATCAGGTCCAGCAGCTCACGCACCGAGACCGGCACCTTGGCTGCGCGCATTTCATTGAACAGGTTGAGCAGCATGGCATCAGCCTCTTAGCGGGTGCCGCGACGGCTCATGAACGCCAGACGCTCCAGCAGTTGCACGTCCTGTTCGTTCTTGACCAGCGCACCGGCCAGCGGCGGGATGGCTTTGGTCGGATCACGTTCACGCAGCACCGCTTCGCCGATGTTGTCGGCCATCAGCAGCTTCAGCCAGTCCACCAGCTCGGAGGTCGAAGGCTTCTTCTTCAGGCCCGGCACCTTGCGCACGTCGAAGAACACGTCCAACGCTTCGCTGACCAGGTCTTTCTTGATGTCCGGGTAGTGCACGTCGACGATCCGCTGCATTGTCACGCGGTCGGGGAAGGCGATGTAGTGGAAGAAGCAGCGACGCAGGAAGGCGTCCGGCAGCTCTTTCTCGTTGTTGGAGGTAATGATGATGATCGGGCGCTTCTTGGCCTTGATGGTCTCGTCGATCTCGTAAACGTAGAACTCCATCTTGTCGAGTTCTTGCAGCAGGTCGTTGGGGAATTCGATGTCGGCCTTGTCGATTTCGTCGATCAGCAGGATGACCCGTTCTTCGGATTCGAAGGCTTCCCAGAGCTTGCCCTTTTTCAGGTAGTTGCGAACGTCGTGGACCTTTTCCGTGCCGAGCTGCGAATCGCGCAGGCGGCTGACCGCGTCGTATTCATAGAGGCCCTGGTGAGCCTTGGTGGTGGACTTGATGTGCCAGGTGATCAGCTTGGCGCCAAAGGATTCGGCCAGTTGCTCGGCGAGCATGGTCTTGCCGGTGCCCGGTTCGCCCTTGACCAGCAACGGCCGCTCCAGGGTGATGGCGGCGTTGACCGCCAGCTTCAGGTCATCGGTGGCGACGTAGGCCTGGGTGCCTTCGAACTTCATCTGCTAATCCTCGAACGGTAACGCCGACCTGAACGAGGCAGGGCGGGGCGCTATAAAATGGTCAGCCCCGACTATAACGCGGTGCCCGGTCGACTGTGAACGCAGACGGCTTATTCAGTCTCTGAATGGGGCGTCACATCTTGACTCAGTCTCGGCTGCTGGCCAGTATTGAGCTATCGCCATTTTGGCGATAGCTTGCCGGGTATGTCTACTAAATACCGATTTCGCGACACATACCGCATTCAATTGCGCGAGAAGGATCATCCGCCGCCTCATGTCCACCTGACCGGTGGCGGCCTGGACGTCATGCTCAGCCTGGAAACCGTCGAGGTGATGGTAGGCAGGGCTCCGCCCCTGATCATCAGGGAAGCACTGGATTGGGTCAGGGCCCATCAGGCGCAACTGCTCGAGGACTGGAAACGATGTTACCCATGAAACGACCACGACTGCTGGCCGTACAGGCACTACCGGAGTATCGCCTGGCGTTGACCTTTATTGACGGCCAGCAACTGACTCTCGACCTGAGCCGGGATTTGCTGGCCTTTCCAGGCTTGCAACCATTGCAGGGACGCGCTTTCGATGGCGCGGCTCTGGGTGATGATGGCTGGTGCGTCGAGTGGTCTGAGCAGGACATCCAGATTGGTGCAGACACGTTGTACCTGGATGCGATCGCACAAAATGCCTCCGACGAAAATACCCGGATCTTCATCGACTGGCGCGCTCGCACCGGGTTGTCACTCACACAGGCCGCCGAGGCGCTGGGGGTCAGTACCCGCAGCATCAGTCGTTACAGCCGTGGCAAGGAAGCGGTGCCGCGGTCCCTGGCACTGGCCTGTCTTGGGTGGGATTTCCTGCAGTTGCAAGCGAATGCGCCACGGGCGGCCGAGGAAACAGGCCGCTACACAGTCACTCGTTCTCAATGAGGTAGTCGCGCACCAGATAGGGCAAGGCGATGTGTAGCGATATCAGCAGTACAACGAAGCCGAAGAGGGACCACAGGGGCCAGTTGTATCGACGTTTCATGGTGGCAAACCTGCGGCGATCCAAAGCCATTGGCTGCACTGATAAGCGGACGTTCGACCCGACTGGACGCCTGCGGGCAAGAGGCTTACCTTGATGCCCTATTTCAATGCTGTCGTTAAGGACCCAGCCATGAGCCGCATTTTCGTTGACAACGCCCACTCCATCGGCAACACGCCGCTGGTGCAGATCAATCGCATTGCGCCGCGTGGTGTGACCATCCTGGCCAAGATCGAAGGGCGCAACCCGGGTTACTCGGTCAAATGCCGGATCGGCGCGAACATGATCTGGGATGCCGAGAGCAGCGCAAAACTCAAGCCGGGCATGACCATCGTCGAACCGACCTCCGGCAATACCGGCATCGGCCTGGCCTTCGTGGCCGCCGCCCGTGGCTACAAACTGATGCTGACCATGCCGGCGTCCATGAGTATCGAACGCCGCAAGGTGCTCAAGGCACTGGGTGCCGAACTGGTGTTGACCGAGCCGGCCAAAGGCATGAAGGGGGCCATCGAGAAGGCCGGTGAAATTGTTGCCAGTGACCCGTCGAAGTACTTCATGCCGGCGCAATTCGACAACCCGGCCAACCCGGCCATCCACGAAAAAACCACGGGTCCGGAAATCTGGAACGATACCGACGGCGCGATCGATGTGCTGGTGGCAGGCGTCGGAACCGGTGGAACCATCACCGGGGTTTCACGGTATATCAAGAATACCCAGGGCAAGCCGATACTCTCGGTAGCGGTGGAGCCGGCGGTGTCGCCGGTGATCACCCAGACCCTGGCCGGTCAGGAAATCAAGCCGAGCCCGCACAAGATCCAGGGCATCGGTGCCGGTTTTGTGCCGAAGAACCTCGATTTGTCGATCGTCGATCGGGTGGAGTTGGTCAGTGACGAAGAGTCCAAGGCCATGGCCTTGCGCTTGATGCAGGAAGAAGGAATCTTGTGCGGGATTTCCTGCGGCGCCGCCATGGCCGTGGCTGTTCGGCTGGCGGAGACCCCGGAAATGCAGGGCAAGACCATCGTCGTGATCCTGCCGGATTCCGGTGAACGTTATTTGTCGAGCATGCTGTTCAGTGATCTGTTTACCGAACAGGAGAATCAGCAGTAAGCGCTGAACATTGATGGGTCGTGGCTGGCGGTGATGCTTGAGGCGTTATCACTGGCTGCGATCTATTGATCGGGTCCGGTTGATGATGGATTTGCATCAGCCAGCGTTCAGGCGTTTCATGTTAGGAAATGTTTTGTTGCACATTCATTTATAATGAATGTTGAAAAGTGCAGGTTTTTCGCCGGATCGGTAGTGTTTATCATGCCAGCAGCCACGTCGGGCAATGGACGTGGCGCAATGTCGCTTATCTTCAAAGGAGTTGTTGATGACCTTATCGTTTGCCGCGAAGGCCTCGTTGTTGCTGCTGTTTCTCGGCAGCACCCTCTATGTGCATTTGCGCGGCAAGGCGCGTCTGCCGGTGTTGCGCCAGTTTGTTAACCATTCGGCACTGTTCGCACCCTATAACGCCTTGATGTACCTGTTTTCCGGTGTGCCATCGAAACCGTATCTGGATCGCAGCAAGTTCCCGGAACTGGATGTGCTCAGGGACAACTGGGAAGTGATTCGCGATGAAGCGATGCACTTGTTCGACGAGGGCTATATCCGTGCGGCGGCAAAGAACAACGACGCCGGTTTTGGCTCGTTCTTCAAGAAGGGCTGGAAGCGTTTCTACCTCAAGTGGTATGACAAACCGCTGCCTTCTGCCGAAGCCTTGTGTCCGAGAACCGTGGAATTGGTCAGCAGTATTCCCAACGTCAAGGGCGCTATGTTTGCGCTGCTGCCGGGCGGCAGCCACCTCAACCCGCATCGTGATCCGTTTGCCGGCTCCCTGCGTTATCACCTGGGGCTGTCGACACCGAACTCCGACGATTGCCGTATCTTTGTCGACGGTCAGGTTTACGCCTGGCGCGATGGGGAAGACGTGATGTTCGACGAAACCTACGTGCACTGGGTCAAGAATGAAACGGAAAAGACCCGCGTCATCCTGTTCTGCGATATCGAGCGTCCACTGAGCAATCGCTTCATGACCCGCATCAATCGCAGTATCAGCGCCTGGCTGGGTCGTGCGACTGCACCGCAGAACCTTGATGACGAGCGCGTAGGAGGGATCAATAAAGCCTATGCCTGGAGCAAGAATTCCAGCGACAAATTCAGCGGCATGGTCAAGCAGTGGAAGCGTCGAAATCCAAAGGCCTACCGCGTGATGCGCCCGGTTTTGGCGGTGGTGGTGCTGACGTTGTTGGGGTATTGGCTGTTTGGGTGACATCCGCTCTCGGAAATAAAAAAACCGCTCGTTGTGAGCGGTTTTTTTATGGTTCTTCACGGAGTTCCGAGCCCCTCCGAACGCACAATGCGGACGCTGTGCCGACTGTCGTTGCTGGCCCATGCGTCGCCCTTCGCCTTCCTGATGTTACGTTTCGTCATCCGCAACGCAACATTGCTACCGGTCAGCCACCAAGCCCGGCTTCACAGCAGCCGGCTTCAACACCAACCACAACGCCATCGCAATCAACAACCCGCCATACAGATGCGCCAACGACAGCGGCTCATCGAGAAACATCGCGCCCCATAACACCCCGAACGGCGGGATCATGAAGGTTACGGTCGATGACTTTACCGGGCCGATCGAACTGAGCAACCGGAAGTAAATGATGTAGGCAAACGCGGTACACGCCAGCCCCAATCCCAATAGTGATAACCAGACATTCCAGCCGCCCCAGCTCGCCGGTGGCTGGCTGATCACGCTGTAGCCGAACAGCGGCAGCAAGAACAGCGTGGCGCCGAGCATGCTGCCCAGCGCCGACAGTCGACTGTCCAGCCCACCGGCCTGATCGAGCCAGCGCCGGGCGAGAAAGCCGGCGAAGCCATAGCAGGTGGTGGCGAGCAGGCAGGCGAGGGCGCCCATCAGCAGTTGCATGTCGAACGCCACGGGACCGGCGCGGGTCAGGACGCCGACGCCGAGCAACCCGAGGAAAACCCCGCCGAGCTTGGCGGCGCTGAGTCTTTCATGGAAGAACAGGCCGCCGATCAGCACGCCCATCAGCGGCGTGGTGGCGTTGAAAATCGCCGAGTAACCGGCCGGCAACACTTGCGCCGCGACCGAGTAGAGCGTCGCCGGGATGCCGGAGTTGATCACCCCGAGCAGCATCACGGTCTTGAGTTTGCCTTTGAAATCCCAGCTGATGCGCATCAGGCCAAGAATCACCAACAGTCCGACCGCGGCAATCGACACACGGAAAAACGCCGTGGGAATAGTGCCGATCACCGGAGCGATGATGCGCATGAACAAAAAACTCGCACCCCAAATGGCCGCCAGTGACAGTAAACGAAAAATATCGACGGGGTTCACAGCGCGTTCCTTCCTTGATGGAGGGGCGAAAGTGTTGCTGAGCGTGTGGTCGATGGCAACCGAAAACCGGACATTCAATTCGCCCGGAAAATTACGCTTCTCCTGCACCCGGTTCACTGGCTAAGCTCAAGCCTCCCGAATTCCCGCAGAGGTCTCACCATGCCGCAGCAATGGCCAGCCGCCGACATCGCCCGCTTGATCCTCGATGGCTTTGACGATTACCGCGAGCATTTTCGCCGGATCACCGACGGCGCCCGGGCCCGCTTCGAACAGGCCAGGTGGCAAGAGACGCAATCGGCGTCGGCGGCACGGATCAATCTGTACGAAGAAAAAGTCGGTGAAACGGTGGAGCGACTGCGCACCGCGTTTGACACCGACACCCTGGACGTCAGCTGCTGGCCGCTGGTCAAAAGCGCCTACATCAGCCTGATCGACCTGCGCTTCGACGATGAACTGTCCGAGACCTGGTACAACTCGATCTTCTGCGGGCTGTTCAGCCATGACCTGATCAGCGACGGCTGCATGTTCATTCACACCACCCGGCCGAGCCTGCGCCGTGCCCGGGCCGCGCAAACCCGCACCTACAAGCCGCAAGGCCAATTGTCGGCCATGCTCGCCAGCATCTTCGCCGACTACCGCTTCAGCGAGGATTACGCCGACCTGCCCGGTGACCTGAAGCGCCTCGAAGCGCAACTGCGCGAGAACTTGCCGGACTGGGTATGCAAGGACCCGGAACTGAGCGTCGAACTGTTTTCCTCGGTGCTGTATCGCAATAAAGGCGCGTACCTGGTGGGGCGCATCTATACCGCCGACGAGCAATGGCCGCTGGCGATTCCATTGCTGCACCTCGAAGGGCGCGGCATCCAGATCGATGCGCTGATCACCGACGAAGCAGACGTTTCGATCATTTTCTCGTTCACCCGCTCGTATTTCATGGTGGATGTGCCGGTGCCGGCGGAGTTCATTGGCTTCCTGCGGCGTATCCTGCCCGGCAAGCACATTGCCGAGCTGTACACCTCGATTGGTTTCTACAAGCACGGCAAGTCGGAGTTCTACCGGGCGCTGATCAATCACCTGGCCAGCACCGACGACCAGTTCATCATGGCCCCCGGTGTGCGCGGTATGGTCATGAGCGTGTTCACCCTGCCGGGTTTCAACACCGTGTTCAAAATCATCAAGGACCGTTTCTCACCGTCGAAAAACGTCGACCGCGCCACGGTGATCGAAAAGTACCGTTTGGTGAAGAGTGTCGACCGCGTCGGACGCATGGCCGATACCCAGGAATTCGCCGACTTCCGTTTCCCGCTGAGCAAGTTCGACCCAGCGTGCCTGGAGGAACTGCTGGAAGTCGCGTCGTCCACGGTGTCGGTGGAAGGTGACACGGTGCTGATCCGCCACTGCTGGACCGAGCGCCGCATGACCCCGCTGAACCTGTACCTGGAAAACGCCAACGAGGCGCAAGTGCGCGAAGCCCTGGAAGACTACGGGCTGGCGATCAAGCAGCTGGCGGCGGCCAACATCTTTCCCGGCGACATGCTGCTGAAGAACTTTGGGGTGACCCGTCACGGTCGTGTGGTGTTCTACGACTATGACGAGATCTGCTTCCTTACCGAGGCCAACTTCCGCCACATTCCGGCACCGCGCACCCCCGAAGATGAAATGGCTTCCGAGCCGTGGTACTCGATCGGGCCGCTGGACGTGTTCCCGGAAGAGTTTCCGCCGTTCCTGTTTGCCGATTTCGGGCAACGCAAGTTGTTCGATCAGTTGCATGGCGAGTTGTACAACGCCGATTACTGGAAGAGCCTTCAGGACGCGATTCGGGCGGGGAAGGTGATTGATGTGTTTCCGTATCGCCGCAAGGGTCCCGACAACGAATAACTCTCCAGTAGACGCGGTCTTATGTAGGCGCTGGCTTGCGAGCGAATGCAATCTTGAGCCTTGCATCGTCAGTTCCGACGCCTTCGCCGGCAAGCCGGCTCCTACAAGGGATCTCGTTGATCCTCCAAATCTGCGACAATCGCCCCCCTTGCGCCACTAGACGACTGAATTGCGTACCCGATGACCGACGAATCGCCCTCCATCGACAAACTGCTGAAAAACCTCGATCACGCCATGCTCGCCGACCGCCACCGGCTGCGGCGGCAGTTGCTTGAGCTGCGCAAGAAGCCCGACGAGGCCAGGCTGGGCCAGTGGGTGACGCGGATGCAGGCGTCCTGTGAGCAGGTGCTGGCGCGCAAGGCAAGCCTGCCGGTGATTCGTTACGACGACAGCCTGCCGATCGCCGCCAAGCGCGACGAAATCAAGAAGGCGCTGGAAAAGCACCAGGTGCTGATCATCGCCGGCGAAACCGGCTCGGGTAAAACCACCCAGTTGCCGAAGATCTGCCTGGAAATCGGTCGCGGCCAGCACGGCCTGATCGGCCACACCCAGCCGCGGCGGATCGCTGCGCGCAGCGTCGCCAGCCGCGTAGCTGAAGAACTCGGCACGCCGCTGGGTACGCTGGTCGGCTATCAGGTGCGTTTCGAAGATCAGAGCGATTCCAGCACCCTGATCAAGCTGATGACCGACGGCATCCTGCTGGCGGAAACCCAGAACGACCGCTACCTGGAACGCTACGACACGATCATCGTCGACGAAGCCCACGAACGCAGCCTCAACATCGACTTCCTGCTCGGCTACCTGAAAACCCTGCTGCCGCGCCGTCCCGACCTGAAGGTCATCATCACCTCGGCGACCATCGACCTGGAGCGTTTCTCCAAGCACTTCGATGACGCGCCGATTGTCGAGGTGTCCGGCCGCACCTACCCGGTGGACACCTGGTATCGCCCGCTAACACTTGAGCAGGACGAAGAGGGCAACCGCGTCGAGGATGACTTGACGGTGGATCAGGCGATCCTCGCCACCCTCGACGAAATCGCCGCTTATGAGCGCAGTGAACGTCGTAGTCCCGGTGACGTGCTGGTGTTCCTGCCCGGTGAACGCGAGATTCGCGACGCCGCTGACATGCTGCGCAAGGCCCAGCTCAAGCACACCGAAATCCTGCCGTTGTACGCGCGCCTGTCGCCGGCCGAGCAACAGCGAATTTTCCAGTCGCACCCTGGGCGTCGCGTGGTCCTGGCGACCAACGTCGCGGAAACCTCGCTGACCGTACCGGGCATCCGCTACGTGATCGACAGCGGCACCGCGCGCATCAGCCGCTACAGCTACCGGGCCAAGGTCCAGCGCCTGCCGATTGAAGCCATTTCCCAGGCCAGCGCCAATCAGCGTAAAGGTCGTTGCGGGCGGGTCGAGCCGGGCATTTGCGTGCGCCTGTACAGCGAGGAGGATTTTCTCGGTCGCCCGGAATTTACCGATCCGGAGATCCTGCGCACCAACCTCGCGGCGGTCATCCTGCAGATGTTGCATTTGCGCCTTGGCGAGGTCAGCGCGTTCCCGTTCATCGAGCCGCCGGATGGCAAGGCCATCAGCGACGGTTACAACCTGCTGCAAGAACTCTCGGCGGTGGACCGCAACAGCCAGTTGACGCCGCTCGGCCGGCAATTGGCGCGTCTGCCGGTGGACCCGCGCATGGGCCGCATGCTGCTGGAAGCGGCGAAGCTCGGCAGCTTGCAGGAAGTGCTGATCGTCGCCAGCGCCATGTCGATCCAGGACCCGCGCGAACGCCCGCCGGAGCGTCAGCAAGCGGCGGATCAGGCCCACGCCCAGTGGAAAGACGCCGATTCGGACTTCGCCGGGCTGGTCAATCTGTGGCGCGGTTTCGAAGAACAACGCCTGGCGCTGACCGCCAGTCCGCTGCGTAACTGGTGCCGCAAGAATTTCCTGAATTACCTGCGCCTGCGCGAATGGCGCGACTCTCATCGTCAGTTGAGCCTGATCTGCCGCGACATGCAGCTGAGCCTCAATAAAGAACCGGCGGACTATCCGAAACTGCACAAAGCGGTGCTGGTGGGGTTGCTCAGCCAGATCGGTCAGAAAACCGAAGAGGGCGATTACCTCGGCGCACGTCAGCGGCGCTTCTGGATTCACCCGTCGTCGGGTATCGGTAAAAAGCGTCCGCAGTGGCTGATGACCGCCGAACTGGTGGAAACCACCAAGCTCTATGCGCGCATGGTGGCGAAGATCGATGCCGACTGGATCGAGCCACTGGCCGGGCACCTGATCAAGAAAAACCACTTCGAACCCCATTGGGAGAAGAAGCGCGGCCAGGTCGTGGCGTTCGAACAGATCACCCTGTTCGGGTTGATCGTGGTTGGGCGTCGGCCGGTGCATTACGGCCCGGTGGACCCGGTGGTATCCCGTGAGTTGTTCATCCGCGAAGCACTGGTGCGTGGCGAAATCCAGTCGAAGGCCAAGTGCCTGACGGCCAACGAGCAGTTGCTGGAGCAACTCGACGAACTGGAAGCCAAGGCCCGTCGCCGCGACATCCTCGCCGACGAAGAAACCCTGTACGCCTTCTATGACGCGCGATTGCCGGCGGAGATCCATCAGACGGCGACCTTCGACAGTTGGTATCGGATCAACAGCCAGAAAGACCCGCAACTGCTGATCATGCGCGAAGAAGACGTGCTGGCCCGCGAAGCCAGTGAGGTCACCGCCCAGCATTACCCGGATACGCTGCACATCGGCGATCTGGAGTTGGCCCTCAGTTACCACTTCGAACCCAACCATCCACGGGACGGCGTGACCCTGCGCGTGCCGGCACCGCTGCTGCCGATGCTGCCACCGGAACGCCTGGAATGGCTGGTGCCGGGTGTCATCGAAGCCAAGTGCATTGCGCTGGTGCGCAACTTGCCCAAGGCCTTGCGCAAGAATTTCGTACCGGTGCCGGACTTCGTCAAAGCGGCCTTGCAACGCATGACAATTGCCGAGGGCTCACTGCCTCAGGCCCTGGGTCGCGAGCTGCTGCGCATGACCGGCGCGCGGGTCAGCGACGAAGCCTGGAGTGAGGCGGCGCAGCAGGTCGAAAGCCATCTGCGGATGAACCTGGAAATCGTCGACGCCCAGGGCAAGTTCCTCGGTGAAGGTCGCGATCTGGCCGAACTGACGGCGCGTTTCGCCGAGGCCAGCCAAGCGGCATTGGCGGTGCCGCAAACCGCGAAGAGCCAGCAGCCGGTGGAGCCGAAAGTATTCGCCGCCGTGGCCGAGAAAACCCAACAGAAGATCGCCGGGCTGTCGATGACGGTGTATCCGGCGCTGGTGGAGGAGAGCGGTACGGTCAAGGAAGGGCGTTTTTCGACGCCGGCCGAGGCCGAGTTCCAGCATCGCCGTGCCCTGCAACGCCTGCTGATGCAGCAACTGGCCGAGTCGGCTAAATTCTTGCGCGGCAAATTGCCGGGGCTGACCGATCTGGGCCTGCTGTACCGCGACATGGGGCGCGTCGATGCGCTGGTGGAAGACATTCTGCTGGCCAGCCTCGACAGCTGCATTCTTGAAGGCGAAGACCCGCTGCCACGCGATGGCGCTGGATTGGCGTCGCTGGCCGAGCGCAAACGTGGCGCCTGGACCGAGCACGCCGAACGTGTGGCGAAGCTGACCCTGGAGATCCTCAAGTTCTGGCACGGCTTGCAAAAGCGCTTCAAGGGCAAGATCGATCTGGCGCAAGCCGTGGCCCTGAACGATATCAAGCAACAGCTCAGCCACTTGGTCTATCCGGGGTTTGTCCGGGAAACGCCGATGCAGTGGCTCAAGGAGTTGCCGCGTTACCTCAAGGCGATCGAGCAGCGCTTCGAAAAAATCGGCGCCCAGGTGCAGCGCGACCGGGTCTGGAGCGGCGAATTGAGCGGCCTGTGGACGCAATACCAGACCCGCGCCAGCAAACACTCCCAGGAAGGCAAGCGCGATCCGCAGCTGGAGTTGTATCGCTGGTGGCTGGAGGAATACCGGGTTTCGCTGTTTGCCCAGCAATTGGGGACCAAGGTGCCGATTTCCGACAAGCGCCTGAACAAGCAGTGGTCGCAAGTCGAACCGTAGCGCCTTTGTGGGAGCTGGCTTGCCAGCGAAGACGGCCTGGAGTCTAGTATCGTCCGTGACGGCCCCTTCGCCGGCAAGTCGGCTCCTACAGGTTTGTGTGTTCTTTTGATGGGCGCGTTATCCAGCAAAAAGGGGCGAAATGCCCACGTTTATGGCAAACTTCGCGCCTATAAACGCCGGCCCCGCGGTTTTGAGCCTTCACGGTCTCGGGCAGGTCGGAATAAAGCGATGCCAGGTTTGCGTCCCCCGGATGGGAATAGATCCTTTGTGTATTGGTACGTCGGTACCAATGCTTTCTGCCTGAACAGATTAGAGACACGACCATGCATAACGTCGTCATCAGCGGCACCGGCCTTTACACCCCGGCCAACAGCATTTCCAACGAAGAGCTGGTGCAGTCTTTCAATTCCTACGTCGCGCAATTCAACGCCGATAACGCCGATGCCATTGCACGCGGTGAAGTGGAGGCATTGACCGAATCCAGCGCAGCGTTCATCGAAAAAGCCTCCGGCATCAAGAGCCGCTTTGTCATGGACAAGGACGGCATCCTCGACCCGCAACGCATGGCCCCGCGCCTGCCGGAACGTTCCAACGACGAATGGTCGGTGCTCTGCCAGATGGCCATCGGCGCGGCCGAACAAGCCTTGCAGCGTGCCGGCAAGACCGCAGCAGACATCGACGGCGTGATCGTCGCCTGCTCCAACCTGCAACGCGCTTACCCGGCCATTGCCATCGAAGTCCAGGAAGCGCTGGGCATCCAGGGTTTCGGTTTCGACATGAACGTGGCGTGTTCCTCGGCGACCTTCGGTATCCAGACCGCCGCCAACAGCGTGCAACTGGGCCAGGCCCGGGCAGTCCTGATGGTCAACCCGGAAGTCTGCACCGGACACCTGAACTTCCGTGACCGTGACAGCCACTTCATCTTCGGCGATGCCGCCACCGCGGTGATCATCGAACGTGCCGACCTGGCGACGTCCAAGTACCAGTTCGACATCGTCAGCACCAAGCTGCTGACCAAGTTCTCCAACAACATCCGCAACAACTTCGGCTTCCTCAACCGCGCGGCAGAAGAGGGTATCGGCGCCAAGGACAAACTGTTCGTGCAGGAAGGCCGCAAGGTGTTCAAGGAAGTCTGCCCGCTGGTTGCCGAGCTGATCAGTGAGCATCTGCAGGAGAACCAGCTCAACGTCAGCGACGTGAAGCGCTTCTGGCTGCACCAGGCCAACCTCAGCATGAACCACCTGATCGTCAAGAAACTGCTGGGTCGCGACGCCACCGAACAGGAAGCGCCGGTGATTCTCGATACCTACGCCAACACCAGCTCCGCCGGTTCCGTGATTGCGTTCCACAAGAACCAGGACGATCTGGCCGCCGGTTCGCTGGCCGTGCTCAGCTCATTCGGCGCCGGTTATTCGATTGGTAGCGTGTTGCTGCGCAAGCGCTGAGTTTGTTGTAACTGTCGCAGTTGCTGGAAAGATCGCAGCCTGCGGCAGCTCCTACGGGACTGGACTTCAACGTGATATCGCGATGAATCCGGTCGGCGTAGGAGCTGCCGAAGGCTGCGATCTTTTTTTGGGAGGAGGTTATTGGGGGAGAGAAAACAGTCTCGCGTTGATGCATCGGAGGATGATGGGGACCGACACACCAACGCCAGGCTGTAAAAGGAGCCCGGGCTTCCTTGCCCGAGTCGTGTAGCGGGGTGAATCAGAACTTCGCTTCGGCATCCAGTTGCAGGGTGTTGATGTCCGAATCTTTCTTGTTGATGTTGGCGTTGGTCTGGTCCGAGGTCGCCATGAAGTAAGTCGCGCCCAGGGCGAAGTTCTTGTCCAGGTCGTAGCTCACTTTCAGCTTGCTGCCGCGCGAACCGGTGAAGCCGTTGGCGAAGTCGGAGTCGGTGAAGGCGCCCACCACAGCGTTACGCTGCACGTCGCGGTAGTTGTAGTCCAGGTTGAAGCCGTAAAGCTTGGACTTCACACCGGCCAGCCAGCCAGTGTCCTGGTCGTTGCTGGCATCGGTATTGTTGACGTACTGACCGTAGATCGACAGCGGAACTGGCAGGTTGCTGAAGTCCAGCTGACCAAAGCCTTCGTACAGTTTGAAGGTTTCGTTCGGGCTGTTGCCGTTGACGGCCAGGGCGCATGGCGTGGTAACAGTGCCGGAGGTAGGGCAGGCACTGCTACTGTCGTTGTCGTAGGAGTAGATACTGCCGCCCAAGGTCATTTTCATGCTGTCGGTGATGGCGAAGCGACCACCCAACTGGCCCGCGTACAGACGCAGGTCGTGCTTGAACTGCACGCCTTCGCCGTCGACGTTGTCCTTGAGGGTGTAGTGACCGGCGCTACCGAACAGCTCGGTGCTGCCGCTCAGCGGGTACTTGTAGGTGACTGCCAGACCTTCCGGGTTGATATCGCTATCCCAGATGATGTCGCCCATGCTCACCCATTGTTGCGGCATCTTGCCGCCAACCAGGTGCAGGTTCTTGATCGCGTCCGGGTGGTAGTCGATGTAACCCTGGTCCAGCCAGATCTGCTTCTTGTCGAAGTAGTTGTTCAGGTCCTGGTTGGTCGAGCGAGCGTCGTCGTTGCTGCCGGTGGCGATACGGATACCGGTGTCGACCTGCGGGTTGATTTCGCTGTAGGCACCCAGACGGGCACGAATGCGCTGACGGTCCTGGTCCTTGTTGTTTGGCACGCCATCGTTGTGCACGGTTTCTTCACGGAAGCGTACGTCACCCTTGAACTGGGTCTTGGCGGCCCATGCCAACTTCTGGTCAAAGGTGCTCAGTGCGTCGGTTTTCTTCGCGGTGGCCGCGATTTGCTCGTTAGTCTCTTGCTGAGCCTGACGGGCGATCTGCTGGTCTTTCTGATCCCTGGCCAGCTCGGCTTGCAGTTCGCTGTACTGCGCATTGGTGATCGAGCCGTTAGCCTTGAGCATGTCGAGCAGTTTGGCGTCGACTGCAGCACTGGCCGGAACGCTCATGGCCAGCAACAGGCCACCGCACAAGGCCGCCGCAGTTTTCGTGGAAGCAAGACGCATATCAATCTCCGAAGATGAGAGGGGATGACAGAGCCATCCGGGACACAACCGACCGTTAGGGGCGGAAAACACTGACCGGGTATAACCCGGCGCTCTAAAAACAGGCGCCAGTATCGCGATGGTTTATGACAGAGCAGCGGCACTGTGATGTCATGTCGATGACGATACAAAGTCGCCGTGAACTATTGAGTTAGAGCACTGTCGTCGGTTTGCTCGTGTGCAATGCGGAGTGATAGGCGATACTCGCGGGGCTTTCACGCCATGAAGAGTGAGGATGGTGATGCCGTTGCAACGCCTGCAAAAACTGTCAGAAATCGCCCCGCAGACCTGGGACGCACTGGTGCCCGAGACTCAGCCTTTTCTGCGTCACGCTTTTTTGAGCGCACTGGAAGACAGCGGCAGCATCGGACCCCATACCGGCTGGCAGCCTGAGCATTTATTGCATGTCGAAGGCGATCGACTGATCGCCGCGCTGCCCGGTTATCGCAAGTGGCATTCCTACGGCGAATACGTGTTCGATCACGCCTGGGCCGATGCCTGTGAACGTGCAGGCATCGACTACTACCCCAAGCTGTTGACCGCGGTGCCGTTCAGTCCGGTCACCGGGCCGCGGCTGTTGGCGGCCACGGTCGAAGACGGCTTCGAGTTATTGAAAAGCCTGCCGGGTTACCTTGAGCTTGAAGGACTCTCTAGTGCCCACATCAATTTCACCGATCCGTTTACCGACGCGGCACTGAGCGAGCAGCCCGGCTGGCTGCAGCGCGTTGGCTGTCAATACCACTGGCAGAATCGCGGCTACCGGGATTTCCAGGACTTCCTCGATGTGCTCAGTTCACGCAAGCGCAAACAGATGCGCAAGGAACGCGAGCAGGTGGCCGGGCAGGGCTTCGAGTTTGAGTGGCTTGAAGGGCGGGAGCTGAGTCAGGCGCAATGGGATTTCGTCTATGCCTGCTACGCCAATACCTATGCGGTGCGCCGGCAAGCGCCGTATCTGACACGGGAGTTTTTCAGCCTGCTGGCCGAACGCATGCCGGAGTCGATTCGCGTGGTGCTGGCCAAGCAAGGTTCACGGCCGGTGGCGATGGCGTTCAGTCTGGTGGGGGGCGACAGCTTTTATGGCCGTTACTGGGGATGCCTGGCGGAGTTCGATCGCCTGCATTTCGAGACCTGTTTCTACCAAGGCATGGACTATGCCATCGCCAACGGTCTCCAGCGTTTTGATGCAGGGGCACAGGGTGAGCACAAACTGATTCGCGGATTCGAGCCAGTCATTACGCATTCCTGGCACTACTTGCGGCATCCGGGATTGAAAGCAGCGGTTAAAGACTTTCTGGAGCAGGAGCGGCTGGGAGTGTTGGCTTATGCTGAGGATGCGAAGTCAGCCTTGCCTTATCGACAAGGCTGATCTTCAGCGTTTCAGCTTTCTTCTTTGCCCAGCCAGCGATACAGCACGCCGCCGACCACGGCACCGAGTAGCGGTGCGACCCAGAACATCCACAGTTGTTGAATTGCCCAGCCGCCGACGATCAGCGCCGGGCCGGTGCTGCGCGCCGGGTTGACCGAGGTGTTGGTGACCGGGATCGAGATCAGGTGGATGAGCGTCAGCCCCAGGCCGATGGCAATCGGCGCCAGTCCTGCCGGTGCACGTTTGTCGGTGGCGCCGAGGATGATCAGGATGAACATTGCGGTCATCACCAGCTCACAGACAAAACCTGCGGCCATTGAATAGCCGCCAGGCGAGTGTTCTCCATAGCCGTTGGACGCCAGGCCCCCTGCCAGTTCGAAACCGGGTTTGCCGCTGGCAATGAAATACAGCAGGGCGGCTGCAATCACGCCGCCAATGACCTGGGCAACGATGTAGGCCGGCAATTCATTGGCTGGAAACCGCCCACCTACCACAAGGCCGAGGGACACCGCAGGATTGAGATGGCAGCCGGAAATATGGCCGATGGCGAAAGCCATGGTCAGCACTGTCAGGCCAAACGCGAAGGATACCCCGAGCAGACCGATCCCCACATCCGGAAAAGCCGCCGCCAACACCGCACTGCCGCAACCACCCAACACCAGCCAGAACGTACCTACCAACTCGGTAGCCGAACGTTTTAACAGAGACATAAGAGAGTGTCCTTTCGAGATTATGCTGCCTTTAGCATCCAGCCGATGGACTGCAGAACCACCTCCAGAACGTTGAAGTCAGTACAGCACGGTTTTTTCAGAATTCCAGCAGGCATAAAAAACCGTCAGGGCCCGTTGTTGGCGGGGCCTGGCGGTTTTCTGTGATCGATCGGCTTCACTGGATCCCTGTGGGAGCGAGCCTGCTCGCGATAGCGGTGAACCAGACAACATTGCTGTCGACTGACACTCCGTCATCGCGAGCAGGCTCGCTCCCACAGGGGAAGTGTGTTGTTCAGGGGATCAATCGATCCCGACAAACCCACCGGTCTGGTGTTGCCATAACCGCGCATACAAACCGCCATGGGCGAGCAGCTCGGCATGGGTTCCGGTTTCGGCGATTTTGCCGTTTTCCAGCACCACCAGCCGGTCCATCCGGGCGATGGTCGAGAGCCGGTGAGCGATGGCGATCACGGTTTTGCCCTGCATCAGGGTTTCGAGGCTTTCCTGGATCGCCGCTTCGACTTCCGAATCCAGTGCCGAGGTGGCCTCGTCCATGATCAGGATCGGCGCGTCCTTGAGCAACACACGGGCAATGGCGATGCGCTGGCGCTGGCCGCCGGAGAGTTTCACCCCGCGCTCACCGACGTGGGCATCGAAACCGGTGCGGCCTTCAGCGTCCGACAGTGAAGGAATGAACCCGTCAGCCCGGGCCTTGTGCACCGCTTCCCAGAGTTGCGCGTCGGTGGCGTCGGGCTTGCCATACAGCAAGTTGTCGCGGATCGAGCGGTGCAGCAGCGACGTGTCCTGGGTGATCATGCCGATGCGTTCGCGCAGGCTTTCCTGGCTGACGTCGGCGATGTTCTGGCCGTCGATCAGGATGCGTCCGCCTTCCACGTCGTACAGGCGCAGCAGCAGGTTCACCAGGGTCGATTTGCCGGCACCGGAGGGACCGATCAAGCCGATTTTCTCGCCAGCCTTGATGGTCAGGTTGAGGTCGCCGATGATCCCGCTCTGCTTGCCGTAGTGGAAATCCACCTGTTCGAAGCGCACTTCGCCACGGGCCACCGCCAGGGGTTTGGCCTGGTCGCGGTCGGTGACGCTGACCGGTTGCGAGATGGTCTGCAGACCGTCCTGCACCATGCCGATGTTTTCGAAGATGCCGGTCACCACCCACATGATCCAGCCGGACATGTTGACGATGCGGATCACCAGGCCGGTGGCCAGGGCAATCGCGCCCACGCTGATCAGCGACTGCGTCCACAACCACAGGGCCAGGCCGGTGGTGCAGACGATCAGCAAGCCGTTCATGCTGGTGATGGCCACGTCCATGCTGGTGACCACGCGGCCGGCCAGTTGCGCCTTCTCGGTCTGTTCCTTGATGGCTTCGCGGGCGTATTGCTGTTCGAAGTTGGTGTGGGCGAACAGCTTCAGGGTGGTGATATTGGTGTAGCCGTCGACAATCCGCCCCATGAGTTTGGAGCGCGCATCGGACGCCACCACCGAGCGATCCTTGACCCGTGGCACGAAGTAACAGAGGGCGCCGATGAAGGCGAATATCCATGTCAACAGCGGGATTATCAGGCGCCAGTCGGCTTCGGCGAACAGCACCAGGGAGCTGATGGCGTAGATCAGCACATGCCACAGGGCATCCACGGCCTGGACGGCGGAATCACGCAGTGAGTTGCCGGTTTGCATGATGCGTTGGGCGATGCGCCCGGCGAAGTCGTTCTGGAAGAAATTCAGGCTCTGCTTGAGCACGTAGCTGTGGTTCTGCCAGCGGATCATGCTGGTCATGCTGGGGCTCAGGGTCTGGTGCACCAGCAGGTCATGCAGGCCGACAAAGATCGGGCGCAGCACCAGCGCAACCACCACCATCCAGGTCAGTTCGAGGGCGTGATCCTGGAACAGACTGACGTTCGGCGTGCCTTGGGCCAGGTCGATGATGCGGCTCAGGTAGCTGAACAATGCCACTTCGATCAAGGCACCCATCAGGCCGACGATCAGCAGGGCGGCGAAGCTCGGCCAGACCTGCTTGAGGTAATAGGTATAAAAAGGGAAAACCCGGTCCGGCGGAGACGCCGTCGGTGCTTCACGGAAAACATCGATCAATTTTTCAAAACGGCGATAAAGCATGTTTTTTTCGCCCGCGAACGGGCTCTCCTTTTAACGGTTTGAGCGTTGCCGGCAAGCACCGGCAACGGCTCGGACATCCTTGTCCAGCTTAGTCTCAGTCGATGCGCTTGGCCGACTTGATGTACACCGGATCGGCTGGCACGTCCTTCATGCCGCCACGAACGGTGGTTGGCGAATTGACGATGATATCGACCACGTCCATGCCTTTGACCACTTTGCCGAACACCGCGTAGCCGTCGCCCTGGTCAAGGAAGTCGTTGTCCTTGACGTTGATGAAGAACTGGCTGGTGGCCGAGTCAGGCACCGAGGTACGGGCCATGGACAAGGTGCCACGCACGTTGACCAGGCCGTTCTTGTGCTCGTTCTTGATCGGCGCCTTGGTGTCTTTTTGCTGCATGGCTTGGGTGAAGCCGCCGCCCTGGACCATGAAACCCGGAATCACCCGGTGGAAAATCGTGTTGTTGTAGAAGCCGCTGTCGACGTACTCAAGAAAGTTCTTGGTACTGATCGGGGCCTTGACCGGGTCCAGTTCGATTTCGATCTGGCCATTGGTGGTGTCCAGCAGCACATGCGGTGCCTTTTCCGGCGTCGCGGCCATCAGGTTGGCGGCAAACAGGACGGAGCCTGCGGCGAGGGCGATTTTTTTCAGCATGGGTCAGTGATCCTGAGTGGTGGTGTCGACTGCGGTCAGAAATTCCAGCAGTGTCTGGTTGAAGTGTTCCGGCTGGTCCAGCGGCGTGGCGTGGCGGGAATCGGCGATCACCACCAGCCGCGCGTCGGGCAGCAGTTTTACGTAGTTTTCCTTCAGCGCCACCGGTGTGTAGTCACGGTCGGCGCTGACGATGAGGGTTGGACAGGTGACCTTCGAAAGTCGTTCCTGAACCCCCCAGCCGACAATGGCATTGAAGCTGGCGAGATAAGCATGTTTATCGTTTTTTGCCCAGCGTTCGGCCATCTTTTGTCGCAAGTCGGCCTGCTCGGGCTTCGGGAACAACTTGCCGCCCAGCGCCTTGCCGATGGCGCCCAGGCTAAGGGCGCGCATCAGGCTCCAGCGCTTGAACCACTGCCAGTAGTCATCGCGGCTGCGCAGTTTGACCTCGGGTGCGCTGTTGACGATGCACAGGCTCTTGAGCAGTTGCGGCTGATCCACGCCCAACTGGAAGCCGATCATGCCGCCCATCGACAGGCCGACATAATGTGCCGGGCCGAGATTGAGGTGTTCGATCAGTGCAATCAGGTCAGCGCTGAATCCGGCAATGCTGTAGCGCTCCCGGGGTTTGTCCGAACGGCCGTGACCGCGGACATCGGGGACGATCACCCGGTAGCGGGTGGCAAGTGTCGGGATCTGTTTTTCCCAGTCCAGCGTACTGGAGCCGAGACCGTGGACCAGCAGCAGCGGCGTGCCGTGGCCATATTCCTCATAGTGCAGGTTGCAACCTTCGTGTTCGAAATAGGCCATGCGTACACTCCGTGTCAGGCTTGTTCGGGGGCGGCGAACGGTGCGTCCAGTGGTGCGGTGTCAAACGTACGCAGCAGTTCGATGAGAATCTGCGTGGCCGGCCCGAGCGGTTTGTCCTTGTTCGAATACAGGTAAAAGCTCGGGTTACGGCTACCGCCCTGGTCCAACGGTAGCAGCTTGAGCGTACCTTCCTTGAGTTCCCGTTCGATCATGTGCCTGGGCAGCCAGGCAAACCCCAGGCCGCTGCTGACGAAGGTCGCAGCGGTGGCCAGGCTGCCAACGGTCCAGCGCTGTTCGGCACCGAGCCAGCCGACGTCTCGTGGTTGCTGGCGGCCCGAGTCGCGGATCACCACTTGCATCTGGCTTTCCAGGTCCTGGAAGCTCAGTTCGCGGTTGAGGCGGTGCAGGGGATGCTCCGGGTGGGCGACCGCCACGAACTCGACGTCGCTCAATTCCGCGCCCAGGTAACCGGGAATACTGAACCCGGTGATGGCCAGGTCGGCCACGCCTTCGAGCAGGACTTCCTCCACGCCCGACAGCACTTCCTCACGCAGGCGCACCCGGCAGCCACGGCTTTGCGGCATGAACGCGGTCAAGGCGCGGACGAGGCGGGCGCTTGGGTAAGCGGCATCGACCACCAGGCGCACTTCGGCTTCCCAGCCCTGCTCCATGTGATGGGCCAGGTCTTCCAGCTGACTGGCCTGTTTCACCAGTTGCCGGGAACGGCGTAATAGTACGCCGCCGGCTTCGGTCAGCACGGCTTTGCGTCCGTCGATGCGCAGCAACGGCACACCGAGTTGATCCTGCATGCGGGCCACGGTGTAGCTGACTGACGATTGCGAGCGATGCAGCGCCTCGGCAGCCTGGGCGAAACCACCGTGATCGACCACGGCTTGCAGCGTTCGCCATTGATCAAGGGTCACGCGGGGCGCTTTCATGTTGAGCTCCTCTTGTCCTAAGCTGGCAGCCCTTACTGGAGGCTGCTGAATGAAAAAAATCTGTTGTGTGATGCTGGCGCTGCTGCCGCTGACGGCGATGGCTTACCCGATCGACGTGAAGAAAGACCTCAACGGCATGAAGATCGATTACCAGACCTACGACACGGATAGCGACATCGGCTCCATTCAGGTGGCCAACTACGGCGACGTCGATGCCAGCTGCAAGGCCGTTTTCATCAATGGCCCGGAAGCACCGCGTACCCGCAAGATCGACGTACCGGCCGGCAAGCACAAAAATGCCACCGTCAAATTCACCCGTAGCATCATCAAGCTGCGCATCGAACTGTCCTGCACCCCGAAATGACGCCTGGCTCTTCTGCAGGAGCGAGCTTGCTCTGGGTGGCGTTCCGACGATTGCGGTGTGTCAGGCAACAGAAAAATTGAATGACACGACGCCTCGCGAGCAATCTCGCTCCTACAGAGGCAGGGTATGCTGTGCTTATAAACGAATTTATTGATGGGTTATAGCAGTTATTTGCGCTTTTTCATCGATATGACTCTGTTTAACCTTCACTCCATCGACCTACAGCATTCTCAGATGGAGGCTACATCCCATGTCCCGCGTTCTGATCATCGAAAGCAGTGCCCGTCAGCAAGACTCGGTTTCCCGTCAACTGACCCAGACCTTCATCAGCCAGTGGAAAGCCGCTCACCCGAATGACCAGATCACCATCCGGGACCTGGCCGTCAAGCCGGTGCCGCACCTGGACATCAACCTGCTGGGTGGCTGGATGAAACCCGCCGAGCAGCGCAGCGACATTGAACAGGCGTCTCTGGAACGCTCCAACCAGTTGACCGACGAATTGCTCGCCGCCGATGTACTGGTGATGGCCGCGCCGATGTACAACTTCGCCATCCCCAGCACCCTGAAAGCCTGGCTTGACCATGTGCTGCGGGCCGGAGTGACCTTCAAGTACACCGAAACCGGTCCGCAAGGCTTGCTCAGCGGCAAGCGTGCCTACGTGCTGACGGCTCGTGGCGGGATCTACGCCGGCAGCACCGCCGATCACCAGGAACCGTACCTGCGTCAGGTCATGGGCTTCATCGGTATCCACGACGTGACATTCATCCACGCCGAAGGCATGAACCTGGGCGGTGACTTCCAGGAGAAAGGCTTGAACCAGGCGAACGCCAAGCTTTCGCAAGTGGCCTGATACGTTAATCGCCAGATAATCGCTGGATGGTCTAGTGACCTGGCGCAACCCTTCAAGCCTGTACGCGCATCGAACCTCCCTTCGCACTTGTTGCTCCTGAGTGCTCTGGCCCGATTGAACGCTTTAGCGAGATCGGGCTTTTTTTTGTCTGTGATCTGACGAACACCTACAAAACCCCTGTAGGAGTGAGCCTGCTCGCGATGACTGAGTGTCAGTCGACAATGATGTTGACTGATCCACCGCTATCGCGAGCAGGCTCGCTCCTACAGGGACTTGCGTGTTTTCCGACAGCTTTCGGGGATCGCGATTCAAGGCAAAAACCGCTATCGTCGCCGCCATTCGAAATGAGGCGAGCATGGGCTATCTACTTTTTGTCACGCTGATCCAGGCGTTTTCCTTCAGTTTGATCGGCGAATACCTGGCCGGTCATGTCGACAGTTACTTTGCCGTGCTGGTACGCGTACTGCTGGCAGGGCTGGTGTTCATCCCGCTGACCCGCTGGCGCTCGGTGGAGCCGGCATTCATGCGCGGCATGCTGCTGATCGGCGCGTTGCAGTTTGGCGTGACCTACGTCTGCCTGTACCTGAGCTTTCGTGTACTGACGGTGCCGGAAGTGTTGTTGTTCACCATCCTCACGCCGCTGCACGTGACCCTGATCGAAGATGCGCTCAACCGTCGCTTCAATCCCTGGGCCCTGGTCGCGGCGCTGGTGGCGGTGGCGGGGGCGGCGGTGATTCGCCTTGACCGGATCAGTCCGGACTTCCTCATGGGGTTCCTGTTGCTGCAATTGGCCAACTTCACCTTCGCTGCCGGGCAGGTGCTCTACAAACACCTGGTCGCGCGCCACCCAAGCGATCTGCCGCATTACCGTCGCTTCGGCTACTTCTACCTCGGCGCGCTGGCGGTGGTGTTGCCGGCGTTTCTACTATTCGGCAAACAGAACTTCCTGCCCGAAGCGCCGCTGCAATGGGGCGTGCTGCTGTTCCTCGGCCTGGTCTCGACCGCTTTGGGGCTGTACTGGTGGAACAAGGGCGCGTGCCTGGTCAACGGCGGGACGCTGGCGGTGATGAACAACCTGCATGTGCCGGTGGGACTGCTGATCAACCTGCTGATATGGAACCAGCATGAAGAACTGGGGCGGTTGTTGCTCGGCGGTTCGGTGATTTTGCTGGCGGTGTGGATCAGTCGGTTGGGTATACGCAAACCTCTGGCCGTCCACTGAACCCTGGATAACCCGATATCCCTTGTAGGAGCAGGCTCGCTCCTACAAGGGATTGCGTGATCTCCGAAAATCACTTCGGCGCCAGTTGCCCCACCAGAAACTCGATAAACGCCCGGGTCTTCTGCGGCACCCGCCGCGCCGACGAATACACCGCGTTGATGGTGATCGCCGGAGCCTGCCATTCGCACAGCACCGGCACTAGCCGCCCGGCAGCCAATGCATCCTCGACGATAAAGTCGGGCAACAGGGCGATGCCCATGCCGGCTTCGGCGGCCTGGGCGAGCAGGTCGCCGTTGTTGGCGTGCAGTGGGCCGGTGACGTTCACCCGTTGGGTTTCCTTGCCATTGCACAGTTGCAGGCTGACACCGCTCTGCAGATACCCGTAGTTCAGGCATTGATGGGCGCGCAGATCCTGCGGAGTCTGCGGAACGCCCGCGCGTTCGAGATAAGCCGGGGACGCCACCATGATGCGCGGTGCGGGCGCCAGTTGCCGGGCGATCATCGTCGAGTCGGGCATGCTGGCGATGCGGATGGTTACGTCAAAGCCGCCCCGCACCGGATCGACCTGCTGATCGCTGAGCACCAGTTGCAACTCGATGTTCGGGTGCTGTTCATGAAACAGCGGAATCAATGGCCCCAGCCGCCGAAGACCGAACGACATCGGCGCATTGACCCGCAACACACCGCGTAACTCGCCGATGCCGTCACGGGCGCGTTGCTCGGCCTCGTCCAGTGCCGCCAGCACCTCCCGTGCTGCGTCGAAATACTCGGCTCCGGCCTCGGTCAGGTGCAGGCTGCGGGTGGTGCGTTGCAGCAATTGCACGCCGATGGCTTCTTCCAGTGCCTGAATCTGTTTGCTGACTTTCGAGCGCGGCACGTCCATGGCCCGGGCGGCTGCGGCGAAGCCGTTCTCGCCGACCGTGACGACGAAGGCGCGCATGCATTCGATGCGATCCATATTGTCCCTGTTTTAGAATCAATGATTCTCGATTTTAGGTAATTGTCCCTTTTATCGCTAGCCCCTAAAGTGACATCCAAGCCGACAACAACGCTGCTGAAGGCAAGGTCGACTAACCCTTACCCATTCGAAGTATCGACATCAAAAGGAACGCGCCATGTCTATTCGTGAACTGCTCAACCCAACCAACTCCGCCCTGATCCTGATCGACCACCAGCCGCAAATGGCTTTCGGCGTGCAGTCCATTGATCGCCAGACCCTGAAGAACAACACCGTGGGCCTGGCCAAGGCAGCGAAGATCTTCAACGTGCCGACCATCTACACCTCGGTCGAAACCGAAAGCTTCAGCGGTTACATCTGGCCTGAATTGCTGGCAGTGCACCCGGAGCAAAAGCCGATCGAGCGCACCTCGATGAACTCCTGGGAAGACAAGGCACTGGTAGACGCGGTGAAAGCCACCGGTCGCAAGAAGCTGATCATTGCCGCGCTGTGGACTGAGGTCTGCCTGACTTTCCCGGCACTGGAGGCCCTGGCTGAAGGCTACGAGGTGTACATCGTCACCGACGCCTCCGGTGGCACCAGCAAGGAAGCCCACGACATGTCGGTGCAACGGATGATTCAGGCCGGCGCGGTACCGGTGACCTGGCAACAAGTGTTGCTCGAATACCAGCGTGACTGGGCGCACAAGGATACTTACGAAGCGGTGATGGAACTGGTGCTGGAACACAGCGGCGCGTACGGCATGGGCGTGGATTACGCCTACACCATGGTGCACAAGGCACCGCAGCGGCAGGTGAAGTAACCGAGAAAATTATCGCGACACCTGTGGGAGCGAGCAGGCTCGCGATGGGGGAGGGTCAATCGACAACATTGTTGAATGACCCAGCGCCATCGCGAGCAGGCTCGCTCCCACAGTTTTTTTGGGTGTTACACCCTGCGTTTTTCCGCTTCGGGAATATGGCTCACGCCCAGCACCGCCGGCAATATCCCCGCACGCAAATCCGTTCCGCTCGGCTGCTGATACAGGCTCAAGCCAAACTCCGGCAGCACCGCCAGCAGGTAGTCGAAAATATCCCCCTGGATCCGCTCGTAATCAGCCCACGCCGTGGTGCGGGTAAAACAGTAGATTTCCAGCGGAATACCCTGGGCCGTTGTCTGCATCTGACGCACCATGCAGGTCATGTTCGGCTGGATCTCCGGGTGACTCTTCAGGTAGGCCAGTGCATAGGCGCGCAAAGTGCCGATGTTGGTCATCCGCCGACGGTTGGCCGACATGGCCGCGACGTTTCCCTGAGCTTCGTTCCAGGCCTTGAGTTCGGCCTGTTTGCGGGTCATGTAGTCAGTGAGCAAGTGCACCTGGGACAGCTTCTGCTCTTCGTCGTCACGCAGAAAGCGTACGCCGCTGGCGTCGATGAACAGACTGCGTTTGATCCGGCGCCCACCGGAAGCCTGCATGCCGCGCCAGTTCTTGAACGACTCGGACATCAGGCGCCAGGTCGGGATCGAGACGATGGTCTTGTCGAAGTTCTGCACCTTGACCGTGTGCAGGGTGATGTCCACCACATCGCCGTCGGCACCCACCTGTGGCATCTCGATCCAGTCGCCGACCCGCAGCATGTCGTTGCTGGTCAACTGCACGCTGGCGACGAACGACAGCAGGGTGTCCTTGTATACCAACAGAATCACCGCCGACATGGCACCCAGACCCGACAGCAACAACAGCGGCGAGCGGTCGATCAGCGTGGCGACGATGACGATCGCGCCAAACACGTACAACACCATTTTCGCCAGTTGCACATAGCCTTTGATCGAGCGGGTGCGGGCGTGCTCGGTGCGGGCGTAGATGTCCAGCAGGGCATTGAGCAGGGCGCTGACCGACAGCAGCAGAAACAGCAAGGTGAAGGACAGCGCGACGTTACCGAGGAAATTCAGACTGGTCTTGCTCAGGTCCGGCACCAGATTGAGACCGAACTGGATCACCAGCGAAGGCGTGATCTGCGCCAGGCGATGGAACACCTTGTTCTGCAGGAAATCATTGACCCAGTGCAAGGCCGGCTGGCGGCCAAGCATTTTTGCCGCGTGCAGAATGAGGTAACGCGCCACCCGTCCGAGGAACAGCGCAATTGCCAGCAGCAACAACAGCGACAGGCTGGAGTGCACGAGCGGGTGCTGGTCGAGGGCACCCCAAAGGTCCAGGACGTTGGTCCAGAGCTGTTTGATATCCATGGTCGAAAACGATTCTTCTGTAAGGCGCGAGAGGGGATTAGAGCATTTAAGGCGCTTTGTATTACGTTTCGGGAAAAATCAGGCAACAAAAAACCAACTGTTTACCGCCATTTGTATAAAGAAACTCGGCCTGAGCGCTCGAAACCGTTACCCTATGCAGCTGTTTTTTTGCATTTCTTCGAGGTAGCACCCGTGTTTTCCCAATTCGCCCTGCACGAACGCCTGCTCAAAGCCGTGGCCGAGCTGAAATTTGTCGAGCCAACGCCTGTGCAAGCCGCGGCCATCCCGCTGGCGCTCCAGGGGCGTGACCTGCGGGTGACGGCGCAAACCGGTAGCGGCAAAACCGCTGCATTCGTTTTGCCGATCCTCAACCGTCTGATCGGCCCGGCGAAAATCCGCGTCAGCATCAAGACCCTGATCCTGCTGCCGACCCGCGAACTGGCCCAGCAGACCCTGAAAGAAGTTGAACGCTTCTCGCAGTTCACCTTCATCAAGTCCGGCCTGATCACCGGCGGCGAAGACTTCAAGGTCCAGGCCGCGATGCTGCGCAAGGTGCCGGACATCCTGATCGGTACGCCGGGCCGGATGATCGAGCAACTGAACGCCGGCAACCTCGACTTGAAGGAAGTTGAAGTACTGGTGCTCGACGAAGCCGACCGCATGCTCGACATGGGCTTCGCCGAAGACGTGCAGCGTCTGGTGGACGAGTGCACCAACCGTCAGCAGACCATGCTGTTCTCCGCTACGACCGGCGGTTCGGGTCTGCGCGAGATGATCGCCAAGGTCCTGAACAACCCTGAGCACTTGCAGCTCAACGCGGTCAGCCAGCTGAACGACACCACCCGCCAGCAAATCATTACCGCTGACCACAATCAGCACAAAGAACAAATCGTCAACTGGCTGCTGGCCAACGAGACCTACCAGAAGGCCATCGTCTTCACCAACACCCGGGCCATGGCCGACCGCATCTACGGTCGCCTGGTGGCGCAGGAATACAAAGCGTTCGTGCTGCACGGCGAGAAAGACCAGAAGGATCGCAAACTGGCGATCGACCGCCTGAAGCAGGGCGGCGTGAAAATCCTCGTGGCCACCGACGTCGCCGCTCGCGGCCTGGATGTCGACGGCCTGGACCTGGTGATCAACTTCGACATGCCGCGCAGTGGCGACGAATACGTGCACCGCATCGGTCGTACCGGCCGCGCCGGCAACGATGGCCTGGCCATTTCGCTGATCTGCCACGGCGACTGGAACCTGATGTCGAGCATCGAGCGCTACCTCAAGCAGAGCTTCGAGCGCCGTACGATCAAGGAAGTCAAAGGCACCTACGGCGGACCGAAAAAGGTCAAGGCCTCGGGCAAAGCCGTCGGCGTGAAGAAGAAAAAGACCGACGCCAAGGGCGACAAGAAAAAAACTGCCGCCAAGACCCCGACCAAGCGCAAGAGCGCCAACCGTCCGAAGAGCGACTCCCTGGTCAGCAAGGACGGCATGGCCCCGCTCAAGCGCCGCAAGCCAGAAGCGCCGGCTGCAGAGTAAGCCGATGCCGTGACCAAAAAAACCGGACAAATGTCCGGTTTTTTATGCTCGAAATTCCTCAAACGATCAGCTTTCGGCTTTCTTGTCCGTCGTCTGCAACTCCTTCGAACGCTGATCAATCAACTGGTATTTAATCGCCTATGAGTTTGACTCTCTGATCCATTGGGGACTCTCGATTCCAGGGCAAGGTCAGGCACCTCCTGACCGTATTTCATACCTGTAAACGATGTCTCCGGTTTAAAACATAAAGGATGTCCCCGGTTTCTACCCGGGCAAGCCCGCTCCCACTCGGGCCTGGTGTGAACACATATCTTATGTACGACACAAAACCTGTGGGAGCGTGGCTTGCCCGCGAAGGCCGCGCCTCGGTGCCTGGGGGGCTAACCACTGTGGCAGCAACTCGACTTCGCTTGTTCCTCATACCGGTCGTGATGCCGCACCCACTCCATGATTTCCTCTTCGTTGCGGCCCTTGGGCGTCAGATCGAGGTAGTTGTAGGCGCCGACCAGCATGTCCAGGCCCCGGGCATAGGTGGAGTAGGTATGGAAAATTTCACCGGCGTCATTGCGATAAAACACGCTGAGACCGGGGAGTTCTTCCTCGGAACCGTCGGTTTTTTCGTAGTTGTACGTAGCCTTTCCGGCGGCGACGTCTTCGGCCCGGGCGCAGACGCCAAAGTCGTAGTTGAAATCGCATCCTGCCGACGACACCCAGTCGAACTTCCAGCCCATGCGCCGTTTGAAGGCCTGGAATTCGGCAAACGGTGCGTGGGCAACCGCCACCACGGCCACGTCATGGTGGGCCAGGTGCTGGTTGGCGCCGTCGATGTGATCGCTCAGGTACGAGCAACCGGGGCAGCCCTCGTCCCAGCCCTCAGCGAACATGAAGTGGTAGATGACCAACTGACTGCGGCCGCCGAACAGGTCCGCCAGTTTCAGTTCGCCGTCGGGCCCCTGGAAGCGGTAGTCCTTGTCGATTTTCACCCAGGGCAGGGCGCGGCGTTCGGCGCTGAGCTTGTCCCTTTCCTTGGTGAAGGCTTTCTCGCGGGCCAGGTGCTGTTTGCGGGCGGCGAGCCATTCTTCCCGCGACACGACGGGATGGTTCTGGATGTTCATATTGTTTTCTCCTGCGTGGGGCGGGGAGGTGACTTACACAGCCTAGTCGTTTGGCTCGCGTGGATTTCGACATGCCACCGGTCGGTCGTCAGCAAATTCCCGGCTGATCGACAGCAGTATTCCCGGCAATGATCACCCGCGACAGGTGCTGGACGAGCAGGCTCGCTCCCACATGGGGCTTGTGTTGCAGTCAGCCTTGTTTCGCCGCTTTCAGGCACTTCAAATCGCTGAAGTCCTTCCTCACACCTTCAATTTTCTTCAGTAGTCGTGCGCGCTGGTTCGGCGTGCTTTCAGCCATCAGATCTACGAACAGCGAGCGTGCCTGGGCCTCGGTGTTGGCAAAGGCCTGACGATAAGCGGGTGTCCACAAACTCTCGCGATTGACCAGAAGTGTCTCGATGCGTTGTGGGAATTGGGGGCTCTGGCGTTGCGCAACGGCCGCGCTGAACTGCTTCTGCCAATGGACGCGGTTGGCAAGCCACTGGGTGTTCTGCTCGCCCAAGGCACTGGACCATGTGGCTACCCGCTGTTGCTGGGTAGTGCTCAGTGGCCCGAGCCAGTCATTCAAGCGCTTCTCCATGCGCGCGCTGCGCTCCTTGATCTGCTGGTCGAGGGAGGGTTTGAGGTATTCCTCCTGGCGTTTGCGCTGGTCCTTGGCAAAGGCGTCGTTCATTTCGGCGACTTGCTTGTCATCCAGCCCTTGCAACAACTCGATGGCCGACGGGGTGATTTCCCGCGCGGTCTCGGCGATCGCCTGTTCGGCTTCGTGGGTGCGGGCCTGCAAGGCGGCATCGGTGACCTGGTTGGTGGCGATCATGGTTTGCAGGCGGTCCAGCCAGTCGAGATAGCCGGGCAATTGGGTGGTGCAATGCCAGCTCAGGTGTTCCTTCAGGCGTTCGTCCAGCCAGCTTTTTTGCTCGCCGTTCATGTCCAGGTAGTCGCTGAGCGTCCACGGGATGATCACATCGAGATTGCGGTAGGCCAGGCCCACGCGGCTGCACGCACCGAGGGCGACGGCGATGGTCAGCACAAAGGCGATATGTTTGAGCCAGCGGGACATGGGCGAATCCTTGCGAAAGCCAGCCTTCGGGGTCTGATTCTCATGTGAACCCGGGAGGAGCCCGGCAGTTCAGCCGATCAATAGAACGCGTGTTCGGCCTTGAGCGTCACCAGCCCGTCGCACTGGCTGTTGTGCCCGGCATAGGCCGAGCAACCGCTGCCGCTCAGGCTGGAGTCACTGTAGATCAGGTCGAGGTCGATGCCCATGAACGGGCGGGACAATTTCAGTGACCAATCGGTAAAACTGCCTACATACCCGCCATCTACCGCTACTGGCGTATTGAATTGGTGGGTGGTGTATTTCAGGCTGATGCCGACACCGAACGGTTGATTGCCGCTCAAGTCCGCGAACAGGGTGTTGTTCTGTTTGTCCGGGTCATTGCTGAAGGCGATGCCGAAACGACTGCCGAGCAAGGTCAGGCCGCCGAACAGTTCCTGGCTGTCGGGGGTCGTGACTTCGGGGTAGCTGTAGCGGATCAGGCCCACTTCGTAGCCGAGGGTTTGGTCGAAGGGTTGTTTGAAACCCATGTAGGAGTCGAGCTCGAGGTTTTTTCCCGGGCTGATGCCCATGCTGGGCGACCATTGGCCCACGTAGAAACCACTGCCGTGGCTCAGGTCCAGGCCGCCGTGGAACGAGCCGACGGCCGAAGGCTTGACCAGACCCTGGGCCATGCTGCGGGTGGGGGTGGTGCCGAGCTTGAGGTCGAAGCCCCCCAGCTCACGCTGAAAGATTTGTGCGTGTGCTACGGAGCAGGCCAGCAGGCTGGCGAGCAATGCCGATAGATAGAAGGGTTTGAACATGCGTCACTCCATGAACAGCGAGGACAGGCTGGCGGGCCCGCTGAAACGCTTGATCCAGACGTGTGCAAGGATACCGGCGAATGATCGGCAATGAAGGCCGTTCGTCGATTTTTAGAGGATTTGAAGAAGTGCCAGAGGAGTGATGAGGGTTCCAGTCCAAGCGCTTCGAAGCTCAAAGCGCTTTGGGACCAGGTGACGCGAGGGAATTACTTTTTGCCCAGGGTGATCTGCTTGGACGGGCCGAACGTCTGGCCGCTGACGCCTTTGGCAATTTGCTGGATTTCACCGCCGGACTTGAGGAATGCAGCGATCTGGCTGTTGATCGATTCGCTGGTTTCGACGGCTGGAGCTGGCTTTGCTTTGCTGGTGGATGCTTTTACACGCATGGCGGCCATTAACCTGTAGAAAATTAACTTGGCCAGGCATCGTACAGGAATAACCTGATAATTGCTTGGCAAATATCCCCTCGGCATATTCGTGAGGTCGGGGTAAACAGGCATCGGCCAGTATTCGAAATAGGTGTCTAAGCCGCTGTTTTAACTAAGAACATTGCCTGGAAAAATACCGCGTTACGCTGGCCTGAGCATGGCGTAAATACCCGGATCGGTCTGACGAGCGGCCAGGTGCTCGATGCAAACCCCGGAAAATCAAGGCCTTCAGAGGAATTTCTCGTACCACCGGGCCGGGTGCCGAACGCGGCGACTAAAACCGGGTAGAATGCCGCCCACGCAATGAGGGTATTGGACATGGCTTTAGTCGGGCGTTACAACAGTTTGCAAGTGGTTAAACACACTAACTTCGGTTTATATCTGGACGGTGGTGCGGATGGCGAAATCCTTTTGCCTAATCGTTATATTCCAAAAGATACTCCTAGCGAAGATGAAGACTGGCTCAACGTTTTTATTTATCTGGACAGCGATGACAAACTCATCGCAACTACTGAAAAACCGAAAGTTCAAGTCGGTGAATTCGCCAGTTTGAAAGTTGTTGAAGTCAACAGCATCGGCGTATTCCTGGACTGGGGTTTGCCGAAAGACCTGTTGCTGCCGTTCTCCGAAGAGAAGCGTCAGATGACGGCGGGTGAGTATGTGGTGGTGCACGTCTACCTCGACAAACACACCCGTCGCATCACCGCGACCGCGCGTCTGGACCGCTACCTGGACAAGACCCCGGCCAACTACACCGCGGGCCAGGAAGTGGATCTGCTGGTGGCCGAAGCCACGGACATGGGCTTCAAGGCCATCATCAACAACAAGCACTGGGGCCTGATCCACAAGAATGAAATCTTCAAGTTCATGCGCGCCGGTAAAGAAGAAAAGGGTTTCATCAAGGAAGTTCGCGCCGACGGCAAGATCAGCCTGAGCCTGCAACCGGTCGGCCAGGAAGCGGCCACCAGCCTGAACTCGAAGATCCTCGCCAAGTTGCGCGAAAACAACGGCAGCCTGGCGGTCAGCGACAAGAGCGATCCGGCGTTGATCAGCAGCCTGTTTGGTGTCAGCAAGGGCAACTTCAAGAAGGCCATTGGTGCATTGTACAAGAATGGCCAGATTGTCATTCATGCCGATCGTATCGAGCTCAGTTGACCCCACTCTGACGTGTAGGAGCTGCCGAAGGCTCGGTCCGCGCTCGGGCGATCTTTTGATCTTTAAAAATCAAGATCGCAGCCTTTGGCAGCTCCTACAGGGGCATTTTCTGGCCTACTGGTTAATAATCGACAACATGATTCATCGCCCTGGTGATTTCTTTTCAACGAGAAGGCCGGGGTTTTGCTTTTTTTCTGCCGAGTCTTTGCCATGGATTGTGTCTTCGAGGTGTTCCGGTGAGCGCCACCCGGCGCAGCGCCGACGGGTTTGCCCTGCAAGTGATGGTCGGGTTGTGCCTGGTCTGGGGCGTGCAGCAGGTGATGATCAAGTGGGCGGCGGCCGATATTGCGCCGGTGATGCAGGCGGCTGGACGTTCCGGCATGTCGGCGTTGCTGGTCGGGCTGCTGATCTGCTGGAAGGGCGGCTGGAACCAGGTGGGGACGACCTGGCGCGGCGGTCTGTTGGCCGGTGCCTTGTTCGGCCTGGAGTTCTTCTTCATTTCCGAAGGCCTGCAACTGACCACGGCGGCGCACATGTCAGTGTTTCTCTACACCGCGCCGATCTTCACTGCATTGGGTGTGCACTGGTTGTTGCCCAGTGAGCGTTTGCGGCCCTTGCAATGGCTGGGGATTGTCCTGGCCTTTATCGGGATTGCCATCGCGTTTGCCGGCGGGGTGTCCTGGGACAACCTTGATTACCGCATGTTGATGGGCGATGCCTTGGGTGTGCTGGCGGGTGCTGCCTGGGGCGCGACCACGGTAGTGGTGCGCGCCTCGCGCCTGTCGGAAGCGCCGGTGACCCTGACGCTGTTCTATCAGTTGATTGTCGGTTTCTTCGGATTGTTGTTGATTGCGCTGCTCAGCGGCCAGGTCACCCATGTCAGCCTGACCACCGTGGCGGTCGCCAGTGTGCTGTTTCAGGGCGTGATCGTGTCGTTCTTCAGTTACCTGATCTGGTTCTGGCTGCTGCGCCGGTACCTGGCGGCGAACCTCGCGGTGTTTTCGTTCATGACGCCGTTGTTCGGCGTCACGTTCGGTGTGGTGCTGCTGGGCGAGGCGCTGAGCTTGAACTTCGTCATCGGTGCCGTGCTGGTGTTGGCGGGCATCACCTTTGTCAGTGCTGAACAGTGGCTGCGCCGTCGTTTGCGCAAAGCCCTCGGTCAGCACTGACCGGCGCGAGCAACAGACCGCCGGCGAGCAACAGACCGCAGCCGGCAACCACCAGTGCCGGCTGCAAACCGCCACTGAAATGACTGCTCAGCGCCGCCAGCAATGGCCCGCTCAGTTGGCCCACGGCGAAGCAGGCCGTCAGCAGGCCGGCATTGCGCTGGGTAGCGTGGGGCGCCAGTTCCCGGGAACGCTGCATCACCAGTTGCATGCAAGCCAGGAATGGCGTGCCGCACAGGATCACACCCAACGCCAGACCTGGCCCGTTGCCCAGCAGGCAGGCGAACACGCCGGCGGCTTGCAGCCATAACGTCGCCATCAACCAGTGACGCGTTGCTCCCGGCCTTTGGCGACGCAGACTCACCAGCACCACACCCGTGGCAGCCGCCAGGCCAAAGCACGGCCAGAACAGGTCGGCCTGCCATTGGCCATGGAATTGCGCGTTGGCCATCTGCGACAGAAAGGTCGCCGGGATGATGTAGCCCAATCCGTACAAGCCATAGATCCAGCCCAGACGACCGATGCCTTGGGTGTGCGATGCGTTGGCGCTGGGCGCAGCAGTCGCGGTTGTGTCCGGTTGTGGCAGGAATGGCAGGATCCCCAGCAGCATCGCCAGCCCTGTGGCGGCGTACACCAGCCACAAGGTGGCGGAAGTCTGGCCCAGCAGGTTCGAGCCCAGGGCCAACAAACCTGTCAGAAAAATCCCCAAACCCGGTCCGGCGAAGACCAGGGCGCCTAATCGTGGGCGACCGGCCGCTGCCGCGAGCGGCTGGCTCAGGGCGGTGATCATCACCAGCACCCAGGCGCTGGCCACACCGGTGCCGAAGCGCAGCAGCAGGTGCGACCAGAAACCATTGGCCCAGAACGACGCCAGGGTCAGCAGTACGCAGAGCCACAACCCGCCCAGCAAGCGCCGGCGCACTTGCGCGGGACGCCGGGAGAACATGGCGTCCACCGCGCCGATGAAATAACCGAGGTAATTGGCGGCGGCAATCAGTCCGGCGGCGGTCAGGTCGATCTGACCTTCGCTGAGCAGGTGCGGCAGTTGCGGTGTCAGGGCAAAACGGCCGATGCCCATGGCCATCATCAGGGCAACGAAACTGGCGGATAAGCGAATCAAGGGAGACATGGTCTGGATTCCGTTCAGAGGATCGATGACCGTCAGGCTAGGATTGATTGATTTTCTTTAAAAATGAATAATAGTGAGTAACTTGTTCTTTTTTGGAGAATGCCGTGGAATTCAGCCAATTGCGCATCTTCCAGGCGGTGGCGCAAGAAGGGTCCATCACCCGGGCCGCCGAACGGCTGCATCGAGTGCCGTCGAACCTGTCGACCCGGCTCAAACAGCTGGAGGAGCAACTGGGTGTCGAACTGTTCCTGCGCGAGCGTCAGCGCTTGCAGTTGTCGCCTGCGGGAAAAGTCCTGCTGGACTACACGGCCAAACTGTTTGCCTTGCGCGACGAAGCCAGCGCGGCAGTGCAGGGCGGGCAACCGGTGGGCGACTTCGTGCTCGGCACCATGTACAGCACGGCGGCGATTCATCTTCCGCGGCTATTGGCGCGCTATCACCGCCTGTATCCGGCCGTGAACCTGCAAGTGCAATCCGGGCCCAGCGGTGAATTGCTCGAAGGCCTGCTCACCGGCCGACTCGATGCGGCACTGGTGGATGGCCCCATGGAACTGGCCGGGCTCGACGGGGTGCCCTTGTGCGAAGAGCGCCTGGTGCTGATCAGCGAGGCCGATCATCCGCCCGTGCGCAGCGCGCTGGATGTGCAAGGTCGTTCGGTGTTCACCTTTCGCCAGGGCTGCTCCTACCGCATGCGCCTGGAGGCCTGGTTCGCCAATGACCACGCGGCCATGGGCCGGGCGATGGAGATCGAGTCCTATCCGGGGATGCTGGCGTGTGTGATTGCCGGTTCCGGTGTGGCGCTGATGTCGGAGTCGATGCTCGCCAGCCTGCCGGGCCGTGAGAGTGTGGCAGTGCATCCGTTGGCCGAGCCGTTCGCCAGCGCTACCACTTGGCTGATGTGGCGCAAGGGCATGGTCGGGGCCAACCTGAATGCCTGGATCGAGCAACAACAGGTGGTTTTTCCTACGGCACAGGTGCAGGCGCGGGAAATTGCCTGAACACAGGCTGATTGTGATGGATTCAGTAACAGATCATTGCGACTTTGCGCGAGCATTGCACGGGACTTCGGACTATTATCTGTGCGAAGGGGCTAGAGAATTTTGGCCGCTCGGCACTACCCTGAAGGGGGCACCATGAAAGAGAAAATTCAAAACTGGCTGCATGACCTGGGCGTGGCTCTCGGTTTGATCGAACCGCCAATGCAACCCGTGCCTGTTCGTACTGACGACGAACAGCGTCGGCGCCAGCAGCGACGCCGGTAATGGCAGATAACATCTGACAGGTGAAAGGTTTTCCGTGGCGAGGGAGCAATCTCCCTTGCCGCTTCGTGTACGTTTGATCAGCAGCCTTAGTACCGCCCGATCTCCAGCAAGAACCGGCTCAAATCATTCGCCGTCCTGGCGGATTTCAGCATCCGGTCTTCTTCCACGGTAAACGCCGTTACACCCAGCTCATCTTCCAGATGGAAGATCAGTTCTTCGATATCTTCTTTATCCAGTCCCAACTGCGCCAGGCTGGCGTTGTCGTCGAAGTCATCCCGGCCTTCCAGCAGGCGGCTGATGTAGCGATGCACGACAGCACGAACGGCAGCTTCTTTCATGAACGTTCTTCTAGGAGGTAGTTGTAATTCTTCCTGCCGTTGAGTACAGCAGGCTTTAGCCGTGTGAGCGCTGCCATTCGTCAATCATGTTGCGCAAATGCTCCCCGGAAAAACTGCCGAAATGCCCGCCATGCACCGTGCGGATCGACAGCTCACGCAAGCGTTGCAGGCTGCGCGCGTAGTCATCGAGGTTGGAGTGGTAGGCGTCTTCGATCAGCGGGCCGTCGTAGATGATGTCGCCGCTGAACAAGGTCTCGGTGGCGGCTTCGTACAGGCAGATGCCGCCCGGTGAGTGCCCCGGTGTGTGCACGACCTGCAACACCCGATTGCCCAGGTCCAGCACATCTCCATCTTCGACAAACCCCGTGGCCGGTGCGGCCTTGACCCGGTATTCGGCGTAGCACAGCGGGCAATCAGGGTGCGCCTCGAACATGTCGTCGCCGACAAAGGCTTTGCTCAGGTCGTTGTCGCCATTGGGCGCGGCGAGAATGTCCGCCTCGGCCGGGTGCACCAGTCGTTCAGCGAACTCGTGATGACCGGCGATGTGATCGAAATGGCAGTGGCTGGCCACCGCCACCAGCGGCCGCTCGGTGATCCACGGCAGTTGCTCGCGCAGGCTGACCAGGCCCGAGCCGCTGTCCAGCAGCAGGTCTTTGTCACGACCCTGGATGTGCCAGAGGTTGCAGCGGTAGAAGGGGCGGATGTACGGCTCGTGAATCAGGCGGATGCCGTCACTGAGCGGTTTCACTTCGAACCACTGGTCGCGAGAAACAATCTTCATAAAATGTTTTCTCCAGACGAAAAAAAACGAGTATGGCAACCGACGCCACACTCGTCGAAGAAAAAGTCATTCCATTCTTTTCAGTTTAGGCAGCGCTGGCCACAGTCACCGGGCGACGGGACAGCAGGCTGACCACCACGAAACTCACCAGGCCTACACCGAGGCTGTAGTAGATCGGGGTGTTGGCATCCAGACCGTCCTTGAACATGAACAGCAGCGCGGTGGCGAAGCCCATGCCCATGCTGGCGATAGCGCCGGCGGTGGTAGCGCGCTTCCAGAAAATCGCACCCATCAGCGGGATCAGCATGCCGCCGACTAACAGGTTGTAGGCCAGGGTCAGGGCGCTGATCACGTCGTTCACGATCAGAGCGATGCCCAGTACCACGATGCCGGTCAACAGGGTGAACAGGCGGTTGATCGCCAGGCTCGACTGTTTGCCGCCACGCAGTTTCGGCAGCAGGTCTTCGGTCAGGGTGGTAGCAGCGGCCAGCAGGCCGGCGCTGGCGGTGGACATCATGGCGGCCAGTGCGGCAGCGATCACCAAGCCACGGATACCGTCCGGCAGGGACAGTTTGACGATGGCGGCGAAGGCGTTGTTGACGTTGTCCAGATCCGGGATCAGTACGTGGGCAGCCATGCCGATCAGGGCACAGGCCAGGCCGTAGAGGATGCAGTAGATACCGGCCGCGGTACCGGCAACCTGAGCCACTTTGGCGGTCTTGACGGTGAACACCCGTTGCCAGATGTCCTGACCGATCAGGATGCCGAAGAAGTAGATCATGAAGTAGGTGATGATGGTGTCCCAACCGATGGTGGTGAAGCTGAAGCTCGCCGCCGGCAGTTTCAACACCAACTCATCCCAGCCGCCAACGCGGTACAGGCAGATTGGCAACAGGATGAACATCAGGCCTACGGTCTTGATGATGAACTGGACGATGTCGGTCAGGGTCAGCGACCACATGCCGCCGATGGCGGAGTAGATCACCACTACGCCGCCACCGAGCAGTACCGAGATCCAGAACGGCAGGCCGAACAGCACTTGCAGAACGGTGCCGATCGCCAGGATCGAGGTCACGCCGATCATCAGCGCGTAGGCCAGCATGATCACCGCGCTCGCGGAGCGGGCCATCGGGTTGTAGCGTTTTTCCAGCACCTGGGTAACGGTGTAGATCTTCAGTTTCAGCAACGGTTTGGCGAGGAACAGGTTCAGCGCGACGATCCCGCAACCAAGGGCCGCACACAGCCAGAAACCGGAGAGGCCATGCACGTAGCCCAGACGCACGGTGCCCACGGTGGACGCGCCGCCCAGAACGGTGGCAGCCATGGTGCCCATGTACAGGCTTGGGCCGAGGTTACGACCGGCGACCAAGAAGTCTTCGTTGGTCTTGGCCTTGCGCATGCCGTAGTAGCCGAGTATCAGCATCGCGGCGGCGTAGATGAGTACGACGAATAAATCCAAAGCCATTGTTGCGTGTCTCCGATTGTCTTTTTTATGTGAGGCTGAAATCAATCCTGTGGGAGCGAGCCTGCTCGCGAATCAGGCGCCACGGTTTTTCAGGCAAACCGCGTCATCGTTCTTCGCGAGCAGGCTCGCTCCCACAGGTAGTGCGTTTAATCAGGCGGCTTGACGCAGCGCCGGTTTAGCGAGCGAATCCGTGCTCTTGCTGCGAAGGTCGTTCGGGCCGAACACTTCGCGTGGTTCCGGGAACAGGCTCAGCAACGCCAGGTACACCACCGAGGCCAGGCCCAGGGTCACTGGCAGGCTGATGTCGATACCACCGGCCATTTCGCCCAGTGGCCCGACGAACTGACCCGGCAGGTTGACGAAGCACAGGCCGACGGCCGCGCTCGGGATCCAGGCGCCCAGGCCACGCCAGTTCCAGCCGTGGGTGAACCAGTAGCGGCCACCTTTCTCGCCGCGGGTGAACACTTGCAGGTCATCCGGGCAGTAGAAGCCGCGACGCACCAGCAGGCCGATGATCATGATCACCATCCACGGGGTGGTGCAGGTGATGATCAGCACGGCGAAGGTCGACACGCTCTGCACCAGGTTGGCCGCGAAGCGCCCGATGAAGATGAAGGCAATCGACATCACACCGATCAGCAGCGTGGCCTTGACCCGCGACAGCACCCGTGGGAATACGCTGGACATGTCCAGGCCGGTGCCATAGAGCGAAGTGGTGCCGGTGGACATGCCGCCGATCACCGCAATCAGGCACACCGGCAGGAAGAACCAGCTCGGCGATACCGCCAGCAGGCCGCCGACATAGTTGTTGGCGGCGATGTAGTCCGGTGCCTTGATCGCTACGATGGTGGCGGTGGTCAGGCCGAACAGGAACGGGATGAACGTCGCGATCTGCGAAATCACCACCGCCGCCATGATCCGGCGCTTGGAAGTGTCACGCGGAATGTAGCGCGACCAGTCGCCGAGGAACGCACCGAAGGAAATCGGATTGCTCATGGCCACCAGTGCAGCACCGATGAAGGCAGCCCAGAAACCGGGTTGGCCCATGTTGACGGTGCCGGCGTAGTTCACATCGAAGGGACCGGCGAAGGCGAAGATGCCCAGCAGGAACAGCAGGCTGGCACTCCACACCGCGATCTTGTTGACCCACAGCAGGAAGCGGAAGCCATAGATGCACACGGTCAGTACCAGGATCGCGAACAGACCGTAGGCCAGGCCCAGGGTCAGGTCGGTTTCCGGCAGGCCGATCAGGCGTTTGGCGCCACCGATCAGCGCATCACCCGAACTCCACACCGAGAGCGAGAAGAAGGCGATGGCGGTCAACAGCGACAGGAACGAGCCGACGATCCGCCCGTGCACGCCGAAGTGCGCACCGGAGGACACGGCGTTGTTCGTGCCGTTGATCGGGCCGAACAGGCCCATTGGCGCGAGGATCAGCGAACCCAGCAATACGCCCAGCACAATCGCCCAGACGCCCGCCTGGAACGACAGGCCGAACAGTACCGGGAAGCTGCCGAGAACGGCGGTGGCAAAGGTGTTGGAACCACCGAAGATCATCCGGAACAAGTCCGTCGGGCCTGCGGTGCGTTCGTTGTCCGGGATCTGTTCGACCCCGTGGGTTTCAATTTGCGTAAGGCTTTGGTCTTTGTTGTTGTTATTCATGATCAGCTCCGATCATAAAGGCGCGCTCATCGTGCGTGAGCGTCACCTGTGTTGGCTAAGGGGGTGGCAGCCCTTCCGGCATCGCGGACAAATGTTCGTGGCAGGCCAGCCATAGGCCTTGTTGTTCTTGGCCAGACGCTTGTTTCTTGAAAACAATCGTCTCGCGCTCCTGGCTAAAGTGCTGCTCCCCTTGCATGCGCAACTCGGTGGCTACGTCATGGATGAAAATCGCCACGTCACCCTGCAGGCTGACGAAAGCGTTGCTTGAGGTGCACGAGAGCACCTCGAAGCCATCCTCGCAGCGCCAGCCGTCCCACATCGCCTGATAGGCGTCGCGTGACAGCAGGGGCTGTTCGAGGGTGTAGAAGACGAAGCTGGCATCGGTGCTGAACGCACCGAAGTAGGCTTCGCGATCGTTACGGGCAAAAGCGGACACCAGATCGGCGGCGGCTTTCAAAACCTGATCACGTTCGTTCATGAACCATCCTCAGCGATGGACTACGCCAGGCAGTACGCAGAGCATTTCGTACAGCAGGTTGGCGGCCAGCAGCGAGGTGTTGCCGGTGGTGTCGTAAGCGGGCGAGACTTCTACCAGATCGCAACCGACCAGGTCGAGGCCTTGGCAGCCACGAACGATCTYGATCGCCTGAATGGTCGTCAGGCCGCCGATTTCCGGGGTGCCGGTACCAGGTGCCCAGGCCGGGTCGATGCCGTCGATGTCGAAGCTCAGGTACACCGGGCCGCCGCCGACTTTCTCGCGGACTTCAGCCATCAAAGGCTCCAGCGATTTGTGCCAGCACTCTTCGGCCTGAACCACGCGGAAGCCCTGGTTGCGGCTCCAGTTGAAGTCATCAGCGGTGTAGCCCTGGGCGCGCAGGCCGATCTGCACGACACGGTCCGGGTCCAGCAGGCCTTCTTCAACGGCGCGACGGAAGGTGGTGCCGTGGGCGATTTTCTCGCCGAACATGTGATCGTTCACATCGGCGTGGGCGTCGATGTGCACCAGGCCGACCTTGCCGTGCTTCTTATGGATGGCACGCAGGATCGGCAGGGTGATGGTGTGGTCGCCGCCCAGGGTCAGGGGGATCACGTTGTGTTCGAGGATGTCGTCGTAGGCTTCTTCGATGATGCGTACGGCGTCCAGCAGGTTGAAGGTGTTGATCGCCACGTCGCCGATGTCGGCAACCGACAGCGAGTCGAACGGCGCAGCACCGGTGGCCATGTTGTAAGGACGGATCATCACCGATTCGGCGCGGATATCGCGAGGCCCGAAACGGGTGCCAGGGCGCAGGGAGGTACCGATGTCCAGCGGCACGCCTACGAAGGCAGCGTCCAGGCCGGCAGCAGTTTGCAAGTGGGGGAGTCGCATCATGGTGGCGATGCCGCCGAAGCGCGGCATTTCGTTGCCGCCCAGTGGTTGGTGAAGAATCTTGTCCACGGGTAAGGCCTCATCGTCGTTGTTTTATTTATTGGGTTGCGCCGTTCACGGGAGTACGGGCGAACTTTGTGGCGCCGATTCTGCGAAATGTAGTGGCCGGGAAGAATCGCTACGGGCAAATACTTAGTTCAGATTTTTCTAAACTAATGTGCGCGAGGTCGATAGACTTCACCGCAACACGAAAGCTGCAGATAAACCTGTAGGAGCTGCCGCGACCCAGAGTTTGGAGTACCCATGGCCAACGCTTTACCCGACCTGAAACTATTGCGCATCTTCGTCAGCGTGGTGCGCCATCAGGGGTTCGCCAACGCCCAGCAGGAGCTCAATCTCTCGACGTCGGCCATCAGCACCTACATGAGCCAGCTCGAAGCAGCCCTCGGCCTGGTGTTGTGCCATCGCGGCCGTGGCGGTTTCAGCCTGACCAGCAAGGGCGAGTTGTTCCATCAGGAAACCCTGCGTCTGTTGGGCGAACTCGAAGGCTTCGAGCAGTACGCCGCCGCCCTCAAGGGCGAGTTGCGCGGTACCTTGAACCTCGGGGTAATCGATTCCACCGTCAGCGACAAGGCCCTGCCGTTCGCCGAAGCCATCGGCGCCTACAGCCAGGAACACCCGGCCGTGCACTTGCACCTGTCGGTGATGAGCCCTTACGAATTGCAACTCGGGGTGCAGGACAACCGTCTCGACCTGGCCATCGGCGCGTTTTCCACGCGCATGAGCGGTCTGGTGTACATGCCGCTGTACCGTGAACAACACTGGTTGTATTGCAGCACGCGGCATCCGCTGTTCAACGAGCGGCGCATTCCCGAGCAAGTGATCACCCAGCAGCGCATGGTCGGTCGTGGCTACTGGAGCCAGGCCGAACTGGCGCGCCACGGTTTCAAGCACAGCGCCGCGACGGTAGAAAGTATGGAGGCCCAGTTGATTCTGGTGCTGTCCGGCGCCTACATCGGCTACCTGCCGGAGCACTACGCCCAGGCCTGGGCCGACAAGGGTGACCTGCGGGTGTTGCTGCCGGCGACCTTCGGTTATCAGGCGCCGTTCTCGATGATCGTGCGTCGGGGCCGTAGCCGCGAGCCGCTGATCCAGACGTTCCGCGACTTGCTTAAAGCCCAACTGAATCAGGCCTGAGAAGATGTCCAGAATCCAGTGCCCGCGCTGCCTGCGCCCGCAAAGCCACTGCCTGTGCCCATTGATCCCGAGCCTCGACAGCCGCACCCGGGTGTTGCTGTTGCAGCATCCGAGCGAAGTGAACCATGCGCTGAATACCGCGCGGCTGGCGGCGTTGGGTCTGAACAATGCCGAGCTGATCGTGGGGGAAGTGTTCGAGGACTTGCCGACGTTGTTGAACCGGCCGGGGTATCAGGCGCGGCTGTTGTTTCCCGGTGACGATGCGCAGCCAATGCAAGCTTATGCCGCGACAGACGAACCGTTGTTGCTGGTTGTCCCGGACGGCACCTGGCGCAAGGTGCGCAAGTTGCTGCACCTCAATCCGCTGCTGGCGGCGTTGCCGAGGGTGATGCTGGCAGAGGGCGGTGTGTCGCGCTATCGCCTGCGCAAGGCGCCGGGGCCGGGGGCGTTGTCGACGGTGGAGGCGATTGTGCAGGCGCTGGAAACCCTCGAAGCGCCGGCGACGTTTGCGCCGTTGCTGAAACCATTCGAAGCGTTGATCGAGGGGCAGATTGCGGCGATGGGGGAGGAGGTTTTTCAGCGTAATCATGGGTCGAAGTAGTTGTTGGTTGTGCGGGACCCATCGCGAGCAGGCTCGCTCCCACATTGGTTCTTCGGCGAACACAATTTTTGTAACCACCGAAAATCCCCTGTGGGAGCGAGCCTGCTCGCGATGGCGGTTGAACAATCACAGAAGATCTTGAATGGTGACTACCGCTCCCGCATCGCCTCGGTCCGCGCTTTCAGCACCGGTTTAAGCAGGTAATCGAGCACCGTTTTGTCCCCGGTAATAATGTCCACCGTCGCCACCATCCCCGGGATGATCAGCAGTGGTTTGGCGTCCCCGCCCAAATGGTTTTTATCGGTGCGCACCTGAATCAGATAGAAGCTGTTGCCCTTGTCGTCGGTGATGGTGTCGGCGCCGATCAACTCCAGTTTGGCGCTCAGGCCGCCGTAAATGGTGTAGTCGTAGGCACTGAACTTGACCATGGCTTTCTGGCCCGGATGCAGGAATGCAACGTCCTGCGGGCGGACCTTGGCTTCGATCAGCAGGTTGTCTTCCAGCGGCACGATTTCCACCATGTCGCTGCCGGGCTGGACCACGCCGCCGATGGTGTTGACCTTCAACACCTTGATGATGCCGTGAACCGGGGAGACCACGGTGGTACGGGTCACGCGGTCGTCGATGGCGATGCTCGATGCGGTGATTTTCGACAGGTCGGTGCGTTTCTCATTCAGTTCTTTGGCAGCTTCCGAGCGGAAGGTTTGTTCCGACTCGTCGATCTTGCTTTTGATCTCGTTGATCGCCGATTCCGCCCGGGGAATCGCCAGGGTGGTGGCGTTCAACGAGCCACGTATTTCCACGGCGCTGCGTTTGAGGCGCAGGATTTCCACCGGTGACACCGCGCCAGTGCCTACCAGCGGCGTGGACATGTTCATTTCCTGTTGCAGCAGCGCCAGGCTGGAGCTGAACTGCCCCTGTTTCGAGCGGAACTCTGCCAGCTCCTGGGTTTTTTGCCGAAGTTGCTCGGTCAGGGTGCGCTGTTCGCTGGCCAGTCGGCGTTGCCGCTGCTCGTACAGCGAGCGCTCGTCTTCTGCCACTTGCGGAGCCTTGGCGATCACTTCTTCTGACAATTTGAACGGCCGGCCTTCGGCTTCGGCCGAAAGCCGTTCGACCTGCGCGGTCAAGGCATAGCGATCGGCTTCGCTTTCGCCCTTGTTCGACAGATAGCGCGTGTCATCCAGGCGCAGCAAAGTGTCGCCCTTGTTCACCATTTGCCCTTCACGGACGAAAATTTCAGTGACGATGCCGCCCTCCAGGTTCTGGATCACCTGGACTTTGCTCGACGGAATCGCCTTGCCTTCGCCCATGGTCACTTCCTGCAACACGGCGAATCTGGCCCAGACCAGTGCGCTGACCACCAGCGCGGCGGCCAGCCACACAGTGATGCGCGACCAGCGCGGTGAGTCCTGCAACGAGGCGCCGGCGGTTTCCGGCATGAACTCGGTTTCGGCACTTTTGTTGAAACTGTCGAAGTAGCCGCGAGATCCTCGATGGGCAGACATGGACGACTCCTAGACAGCGGCAGAGCCGACACGGCCCTTGCGCAGTGCATCGATGACCGCTTCTTTCGGACCGTCGGCGACGATCCGTCCGTTGTCCAGCACCACCAACCGGTCCACCAGGCTCAGCATCGAAGTGCGGTGGGTCACCAGCAGGAGAGTTTTGCCCTGGACCCAGCCGTGAAGTTTTTGCCGCAGGACGTCTTCGCTGCTGTTGTCCATGGCGCTGGTGGGCTCGTCGAGCAGCATGATGGGCGGGTCGAGCAACATGGACCGGGCCATCAATACGGCCTGGCGCTGGCCGCCGGACAGCAGTTGCCCGCGTTCGCCCACGGGCCGGTCGAAGCCTTGCGGGTGTTGCCGGGCCAGTTCGGTGACGCCGGTCATTTCCGCCACTTCGAGCATGCGTGAGTCACTGATGTAGCGCGCGCCGAGGGTCAGGTTGTCGCGCAGGCTGCCGGCCAGCAGCGGCAGGTCGTGCGCGACGTAACCGATTTGATGGCGCAGATCGGCGACGTCCAGTTGCCGCAGGTCCAGGCCATCGAGCAGCAACTGGCCTTCATCCGGTTCGTAGAAGCCCATCACCAGTCGCGCCAGGGTGCTTTTGCCTGAGCCACTGCGGCCGATAATGCCGATGCGCTCCCCGGGTTTCACGCTGAAGCTGATATTGGCCAGGGCGGGAGCACTCTGGCCGTTGTAGTGGAAGGTCACGCCGACAACATCCAGCGCGCCTTGCAGTTGGGTGCGCTCCAGTGGCCGTTGTCTGGCATCGCGCTCCTGAGGCAGGCCCATCAGCGCATCGGTGCTTTTCATGGTCAGTTGCGCTTGCTGGTAGCGGGTGATCAGGCCGGCGATCTGTCCCAGCGGCGCCAGCACCCGGCTGCCGAGCATGTAGCTGGCCACCAGGGCACCGACGCTGAGGTTGCCGGCGATGATGCTGTAGACCCCGGCGACGATGGTCGCCATGCCGGACAGTTGCTGGATGAACAGCGTGCCGTTGGTGGCCAGGGCCGAGAGGTTGCGCGCATGGCTGTCGAGGCGGGTGAGGGCGCCGTGGGTGCTTTCCCATTTGTGCTGGCGCTCGCTTTCGGCGCTGCAGGCCTTGAGGGTTTCCAGGCCGCTGAGGGTTTCGATCAGCAGTGCCTGGCGTTCGGCGCCGAGGCTGAGGCTTTTCTGTACGGTGTCGCGCAGGCGTACCTGGATCACCATGGCGAAGATGATGGTGATGGGAAACGCCAGTATCGGGATCATCACCAGCCAGCCACCGAGCAGGCCGATCACCAGCAGCATCAGCAGGCAGAAGGGCAGGTCGATCAGGCTGGTGAGGGTCACGGCGGTGAGAAACTCCCGCAGGCCCTGGAAGTCATGAATGCTTTGGGCGAAACCACCGATGGTCGCCGGTCGCGCTTTCATCGCCATGCCGGTGATGCGCTCGAACAGGGTGGCCGACAGGATCACGTCGGTTTTCTTGCCGGCGGTATCCAGCAAGTGCGCGCGCACGACCCGCAGCACCAGTTCGAAAACGGTGCCGATCAGCAGACCGATCGCCAGCACCCACAAAGTCGAAGTGGCCTGGTTCGGCACCACGCGGTCGTAGGTCTGCATCACGAACAGCGGCACCATCAGGCCCAGCAGGTTGATCAGGAAGCTCGCCAGGATCGCATCGCTGTACAGCCATTTCGACAGCTTCAGCGTATCGCGAAACCAGGCCTGGACCCGAGGCACCAGCGGCGAGCGCAAGTCTTCGAGTTCGTGGCGTGGGCGGGCAAACAACGCCTGGCCACTGTAGTGTTCGGCCAGCTCCTCGGGGCTGAGCCATTGTTCGCCGCCGTCGGCTTCGCTGGGCAGGATCAGCACCTTGCCGTCCTCGCTATAACGACGCAGGACGGCCGTGCGGCCGTTGTTGAGCAACAGCAGCACAGGCAGGTTGAGCGCGGAGATGTCTTTGAGGTCGCGGCGCAGCAAGCGCGCCTGCAAACCGGCCCGGGCCGCTGCACGGGGCAACAGGTCCAGACTCAGGCGTTGGTGTGCCATGGGCAGCCCGGCACTCAGGCTGGCGCGGCTGACCGCCGCGCCGTGGAGTTTGCAGAGGATCAGCAGACCGTCCAGAAGCCTTTTGACTTTGCTTTTGAGCAATCAAGATCAAAAGATCGCAGCCTGCGGCAGCTCCTACAGTTATTTCATTTCAGGCAGACGCGCTTCGTTTTTCACTTCGGTCTGGGCGATCGCATCGGCGGGCAGTACGACCCGTTGTTTGCTCAACAACTGGCCCATGTTCGCCAGGACTCGGTACATCGAAAACTCTTCGGTGTAGCGCACTTCGGTGTAGCGACGGTTGGCGTTGTAGAGTTCGTTTTCACTGTCGAGCAGGTCCAGCAGGGTCCGTTGACCGAGGCCGAACTGATCCTGGTAGGCGATGCGTACGCGTTTGCTGGTGTCGGCGTATTCACGGGCGGTCGGGGTTTGTTTCTTGGCATTGACCATGGCGTTCCAGGCCAGGTGAATGTTCTCGTTGAGCTGGCGCAGGGCATTGTTACGAATGTCCATGGCCTGGTTGATCTTGTGCGAGTCGGAGGCCAGGCGCGCCTTGTCGCTGCCACCGCGGAACAGGTTGTAGTTCATTAATACACCGACCCGCCATTCATTGTCGTGACCTACATCACCCTGCACGTTGTTGTTCGCGCCCACGGCGGCCTCGGCGTCGAAGCGTGGGTAGAACGGCGACTTGGCGACCTCGTACTGGCTTTCGGCCGATTGCACGTCGGCCTGGGCGGATTTCAGGTAAGGGTTGTTTTCCACCATGCTCTGCTGGGCTTCGGGCAGGGAAGTGGGGACTTCGCCGCGAATCGACGGCGGGGTTTCGAGCTCATCGGGCATGCGCCCCACAACGGCGTAGAAGTTCGACTCGGCGTCAGCCAGATCGACTTCGGCGGTGTCGAGGTTGTTTTCTGCCAGTGCCCGGCGAGCCGAGGACTGGTCGGCATCGGCGTTGCTGCCCACGCCGCGCTGGGTGCGCAGGCCGATCTGGTCGTTGACCCGCAAGTGCGCTTGCAGGTTGTTCTTGGCCAGTGTCACCAGTTCGCGGCGCTTGAGCACTTCGAGGTAAACCTCGGTGGTGCGCAGGGCCAGGTCCTGAGCCGTACCTTGAGCGTAATAGGCTCGCGAGTTGACCACGCCCTGGGTGCGCCCGACTTCATTGGCAGTGTTGAATCCGTCGAAGAGCATTTGCCGCAGACGCAATTCCGACTGGGTGTAGTTGAGGGTTTCGGTGTGGTGATTGCCGAACGCCCGGGTATTGGTGTTATCGCTGTACCCGCGTCCGTAGGCGGCGTTCAGATCAACCGATGGATAAAACCCCCCTTTGGCGACCTTCACATCCTCATCAGCCGACAGACGGCTGTCCACCCGCGATGCCAGCTCCGGGTGGGTCGCGATGGTGCTCTGGATTGCGTCGGTCAGCGTCATGGCCTGGGCCTGGGACGAGCAGGCCATGGCCAAGAGAACCGCGCTGCAGAGGGGGGTTAATAGGCGCATGGTGCATCTCCCTGATTCCTGATGGTGCTTATCAGTTGCCAATTATTTGACGATATTTGTAGGTAAAGTTGTTTCACATCTTTAACAAAAGAGCTAAGAACATTCTGGAGCGTAGCTAAGAAATTTTTTTCATAACGGGTATGCCAAAAAAAACTTATGCGCCCTGCAAAATCCAGCACATTGTTCAATTCGAAAGCCCTTGTTTTATGGGCTCTAGGGCGCTCATCGGGGTTTGAGGAAAGTTCCAATCCACTTATCGACATAGAGCGGAGAAGTGCTGGAAGGGAGGGATGCGAGCGATCTGGTGGCGACGGTTTTTTGTCACTTGACTGATTCGAGATTGTTACGCATCGCTCACAGGCAACGTTGTTGCGCACAGGGATCCGATGCCATTGATTGCAGAGGGCTTTCCCTAAAATCGTAAACAGCGCCGTGAGCGACTGGCTGGGCGAGATCGTTGCCGGGGCCGCGGCTTACTCAAGTAAACCGGCACCCGCAACACGATTCGCCAGACAACCCGCTTGAGCCATGCGCACGTTCTTCGCACAAACAAGCTGCCGACAGCGGTTGGCAGCGGAGGAAGTGCACATGGCTACGCTCATCGGTATCGTCAGTAAGGTCATCGGCCAGGTGTTCGCGGTTGCGAGCGACGGCACCCGGCGTGCTTTGGTCGAGGGGGACCGGCTGTTTGCCGGCGACCAACTGAGCACCGGCGCAGAAGGCGCGGTGGCGGTGCATCTGCAAAATGGCCAGGAACTGACCCTCGGGCGCGGCAGCAGCATGCAGATGACGCCGCAGTTGCTCGCCAATCAGATTCCCCATGTGGACTCGTCTGAGGCGGTGACGCCGAGCGAAGCGCAGCTGACGGATGTCGCACAACTGCAAAAAGCCATTACGGCTGGCGATGACCCGACCCAAACCGCTGAAGCCACCGCTGCCGGGCCTGCCACGACTACCGGTGTACCGGGCGGAGTCCAGGGCAGTGGTCATGGTTTCGTCCTGCTCGAAGAAGTGGGCGGGCGAGTCGATCCGATCATCGGCTTCCCCACTGCCGGTTTCAATGGAATTCCTGAACTTCCCGAAGAACGCCTGAACGCCAATCCAGACAATAACGTCGTAGCGGACGATGCTCCTGTGGTGCCGCCGGTGGTTGCGCAAGTGCCGAACAATCCGGTCACCTTCGACGGCCTGTCGGAGCAGAACGGCGAGCGGACCGTCAATGAAGCCAACCTGGCCGACGGTTCGGCGAGGAACGCAGACTCGCTGACGCGAAGCGGCACCTTTACCATCAATGCGCCAGACGGGCTGACCAGCCTTAGCATCGGCGCGATCAACTTGATTATCGGCGGCGTCGCGGCAGGTTTCCCGCAGTCGATCACCTCCCCGCTGGGCAGCACGCTGACCGTCACCAGTTACAACCCGGCCACGGGCGTGGTCAGTTACAGCTACACCCTCAACCGTGCCGAATCCCACGCAAGCGGCGAGGGTGCCAATAGTCTTGTCGAACACGTCACCGTGGTGGCCAGCGACAGCAATGGCGACAGCATTACCGGTACGCTGGATATCAGCATCATCGACGACGTGCCCAAAGCAGTCGATGACAATAATGGCACCGCCTCGGAAACCCTGCTGACCCTCAACGGCAACGTGTTGACCAACGACGTGCAAGGCGCCGACCGCGTGACGCTCGGAGAAAACACCGGCCCCATCACTCCCGGGACCTTCGCCGGGACTTACGGCACCCTGGTGCTCAACGCCAACGGCACTTACACCTACACGCTGAACACCAGCGATGCCGACTTCATAGCCCTGCACGGCGGTGGCAGTGCGACGGAGACCTTCAGCTACACCCTCACCGATGCGGACGGCGACAGCAGCACCGCCAACCTGGTGCTGCAGATCCACAACAACGATGATTCGGTGACGGTTGGCGGTTTGAACGTTGGGGGCGGCGAACTCACCGTCTTCGAGAAAAACCTCAGCGACGGCAGCGCACCGGATGCCACGGTGTTGACCCAGAACGGCACCTTTACGGTCACCGCCCTCGACGGCGTAACGACCCTGATCGTCGGCGGTATCGCCGTGGTCACAGGCGGTGTGGCCGCCGGCTTTCCACAATCTATCACCACGCCACTGGGCAGCACCCTGACCATCACCGGGTTCAATGCCGCGACCGGGGTGATCAGCTACAGCTACACCCTCAACGATAACGAAGCCCACCCAACCGCCAATGGCGCCAACACTTTGCCTGAGCAGTTCGCCGTGACCGTGGTCGACGACAACGGCACCACTGCGACCGGCAGCCTCGACGTGAACATCGTCGACGACCTGCCCAATGGCGTGGACGATAGCAACGCCAGTACCGCCTCGGAAACCCTGCTGACCCTCAACGGCAACGTGTTGACCAACGACGTGCAAGGTGCTGACCGGGTAGCGGTCGGAGAAAATGCCGGCCCCATCACCCCCGGCACTTTCACCGGCACCTACGGCACTTTGGTACTGAATGCCAACGGCACCTACACCTACACCCTCAACACCAGCGATGCCGACTTCAAGGCGTTGCACGGCGGTGGCAATGGCACCGAAACCTTCACCTATACGCTGACGGACGCCGACGGTGACAGCAGCACCGCCAACCTGGTGCTGCAGATCCACAACAACGATGACCCGATCACGATTGGCGGTTTGAGCGCTCAGGGTGGTGAGCTCACCGTCTTCGAGAAAAACCTCAGCGACGGCAGCGCACCGGATGCCACCGCACTGACCCAGAGCGGCACCTTCACCGTGGTCGCCCTCGATGGTGTCACGAGCCTGAGCGTGGGCGGTATCGCCGTGGTCAGCGGTGGTGTGGCCGCCGGCTTGCCGCAATCGATCACCACGCCACTGGGCAGCACCCTGACCATCACCGGGTTCAATGCCGCGACCGGGGTGATCAGCTACAGCTACACACTCAACGATAACGAAGCCCACCCAACCGCCAATGGCGCCAACACTTTGCCTGAGCAGTTCGCCGTGACCGTGGTCGACGACAACGGCACCACTGCGACCGGCAGCCTCGACGTGAACATCGTCGACGACCTGCCCAATGGCGTGGACGACAGCAATGCTTCAACGGCTTCGGAAACCCTGCTGACCCTCAACGGCAACGTGATGACCAACGACGTGCAAGGCGCCGACCGGGTAACGGTGGGTGAAAACGCCGGACCGATCACCCCCGGCACCTTCGCCGGGACTTACGGCACCCTGGTGCTGAATGCCAACGGCACTTACACCTACACCCTCAACACCAGCGATGCCGACTTCAAGGCCTTGCACGGTGGCGGCAGTGCGACGGAGAGCTTCACCTATACGTTGATGGACGCCGACGGCGACATCAGCACCGCCAATCTGGTACTGCAGATCCACAACAACGATGATCCGGTGGTCCTCAACGGCCTCAACGTGTATGGCGGTGAGCTGACGGTTTACGAAAAAAACCTCGGCGACGGCAGCAGCCCGGACGCACCGGCTCTGACCCAGAGCGGCACCTTCACCGTGACCGCGCTGGACGGCGTCACGAGCCTGGCCGTCGGCGGTATTGCCGTGGTCACCGGCGGTGTGGCCGCCGGCTTCCCGCAGTCGATCACCACACCACTGGGCAGCACCCTGACCATCACCGGGTTCAACGCCGCGACCGGTGTCGTGAGCTACAGCTACACCCTGAATGACAACGAAGCGCACCCGACGGCCAACGGCGCCAACACCCTGCCTGAGCAGTTCGCCGTGACCGTGGTCGACGACAACGGCACCACCACGACCGATTCACTGGACGTCAACATCGTCGACGACCTGCCAAAAGCCGTGTACGACAGCAATGCTTCAACGGCCTCGGAAACCCTGCTGACCCTCAATGGCAACGTGCTGAGCAACGACGTGCAAGGCGCCGACCGGGTAACCGTGGGTGAAAACGCCGGCCCGATCACCCCCGGCACCTTCACCGGCACCTACGGCACCCTGGTACTCAATGCCAACGGCACTTACACCTACACCCTCAACACCAGCGATGCCGACTTCAAGGCGTTGCACGGCGGCGGCAACGGCACCGAAACCTTCACCTACACCCTCACCGACTCTGACGGCGACAGCAGCACGGCCAACCTGGTGCTGAACGTCTACAACAACGACGATCCGGTGGTCCTCAACGGCCTCAACGTGTATGGCGGTGAGCTGACGGTTTATGAAAAAAATCTCGGCGATGGCAGCAGCCCCAACACGTCGGCACTGACCCAGAGCGGGACTTTCACGGTGGCCGCGCTCGATGGCCTGCAAACCCTGACCGTCGGCGGCATTGCCGTGGTCAGCGGTGGTGTGGCCGCGGGCTTCCCGCAATCGACCACCACACCACTGGGCAGCACGCTGACCATCACCGGGTTCAATGCCGCGACCGGAGTGATCAGCTACAGCTACACCCTCAACGATAACGAACCCCACCCAACCGCCGACGGCGCCAACAGCCTCACCGAGAACTTCAACGTCGTAGCCACCGATACCGATGGCGACAGTGCGACCGGGCAGATCAACGTCAATATCGTCGACGACCTGCCAAAAGCCGTGTACGACAGCAATGCTTCAACGGCCTCGGAAACCCTGCTGACCCTCAACGGCAACGTGTTGATCAACGACGTGCAAGGCGCCGATCGGGTAGCGCTCGGAGAAAACGCCGGCCCCATCACCCCCGGCACTTTCACCGGCACCTACGGCACCCTGGTGCTGAATGCCAACGGCACCTACACCTACACCCTCAACACCAGCGATGCGGATTTCATAGCCCTGCATGGCGGTGGCAACGGCACCGAAACCTTCAGCTACACCCTCACCGATGCAGACGGCGACAGCAGCACGGCGAACCTGGTGCTGCAGATCCACAACAACGATGACTCGATCACGATTGGCGGTTTGAATGTTGAGGGTGGCGAACTCACTGTATTCGAGAAAAATCTCAGCGACGGCAGCAGCCCAGACGCACCAGCCTTGACCCAGAACGGCACCTTTACCGTCACCGCGCTGGACGGCGTCACGACCCTGACCGTCGGTGGTATCGCCGTGGTCACCGGTGGCGTGGCCGCCGCCTTCCCGCAATCGATCACCACCCCGCTGGGCAGCACCCTGACCATCACCGGGTTCAATGCCGCCACTGGCGTGATCAGCTACAGCTACACCCTCAACGATAACGAAGCGCACCCGACTGGCAACGACGCCAACATCCTGCCTGAGCAGTTCGCCGTAACCGTGGTCGACAACAACGGCACCACCGCGACCGATTCACTGGACGTCAACATCGTCGACGACCTGCCAAAAGCCGTGTACGACAGCAACGCCAGTACCGCTTCGGAAACCCTGCTGACCCTCAACGGCAACGTGCTGAGCAACGACGTGCAAGGCGCTGACCGGGTAGTGGTCGGAGAAAACGCCGGCCCGATCACCCCCGGTACGTTCACCGGTACCTACGGCACCCTGGTACTCAACGCCAATGGCACTTACACCTACACCCTCAACACCAGCGATGCCGATTTCAAAGCCTTGCATGGCGGCGGCGACGGCAGCGAAACTTTCACCTACACCATCACCGACTCCGACGGCGACAGCACCACCGCCAACCTGGTGCTCAACGTCTACAACAACGACAATCCGGTGACCCTCAACGGCCTCAACGTGTATGGCGGTGAGCTGACGGTTTATGAAAAAAATCTCGGCGACGGCAGCAGCCCGGACGTACCAGCCCTGACCCAGAACGGCACCTTCACCGTCACCGCCCTGGACGGCGTCACGAGCCTGACCGTCGGCGGTATCGCCGTGGTCACCGGTGGTGTGGCCACCGGCTTCCCGCAGTCGATCAGCACACCACTGGGCAGCACCCTGACCATCACCGGGTTCAATGCGGCGACCGGTGTCGTGAGCTACAGCTACACCCTCAATGATAACGAAGCGCACCCGACGGCCAACGGCGCCAACACCCTGCCTGAGCAGTTCGCCGTGACCGTGGTCGACGACAACGGCACCACCGCGACCGGTTCGCTGGACGTGAACATTGTCGACGACCTGCCAAAAGGCGCGTACGACAGCAATGCTTCAACGGCTTCGGAAACCCTGCTGACCCTCAACGGCAACGTACTGAGCAACGACGTGCAAGGCGCCGACCGGGTGACGCTCGGAGAAAACGCCGGACCGATCACTCCCGGCACTTTCACCGGCACCTACGGCACCCTCGTGCTGAATGCCAACGGCACTTACACCTACACCCTCAACACCAGCGATGCGGATTTCAAAGCCCTGCATGGCGGCGGCGACGGCAGCGAAACTTTCACCTACACCATCACCGACTCCGACGGCGACAGCACCACCGCCAACCTGGTGCTCAACGTCTACAACAACGACAATCCGGTGACCCTCAACGGCCTCAACGTGTATGGCGGCGAGCTGACGGTTTACGAAAAAAACCTCAGCGACGGCAGCAGCCCCAACACGTCGGCCCTGACCCAAAGTGGCACCTTCACCGTCACCGCACTCGATGGCGTGACAACCCTGACTGTCGGCGGCATTGCCGTGGTCACCGGTGGCGTGGTCGCCGGCTTCCCGCAATCGATCAGCACCCCGCTGGGCAGCACCCTGACCATCACCGGGTTCAACGCCGCCACTGGCGTGGTCAGCTACAGCTACACCCTGGTGGATAACGAAGCGCACCCAACCGCCAACGGCGCCAACACTTTGCCTGAGCAGTTCGCCGTCACCGTGGTCGATGACAACGGCACCACTGCTACCGGCAGCCTCGACGTGAGCATCGTCGACGACCTGCCCAATGGCGTGTACGACAGCAATGCTTCAACGGCCTCGGAAACCCTGCTGACCCTCAACGGCAACGTGCTGACCAATGACGTGCAAGGCGCTGACCGGGTAACCGTGGGCGAAAACGCCGGCCCGATCACCCCTGGCACCTTCACCGGTACCTACGGCACCCTGGTACTCAACGCCAACGGCACTTACACCTACACCCTCAACACCAGCGATGCCGACTTCAAGGCGTTGCACGGCGGCGGCAACGGCAGCGAAACCTTCACCTATACCCTCACCGATGCGGACGGCGACAGCAGCACCGCCAACCTGGTGCTCAACGTCTACAACAAAGACGACCAGGTGACCCTCAACGGCCTCGACGTGAATGGCGGCGAGCTGACGGTCTACGAGAAAAACCTCAGCGACGGCAGCAGCCCCAACACCTCGGCACTGTCCCAGAGCGGGACCTTCACGGTGACCGCGCTCGATGGCCTGCAAACCCTGACCGTCGGCAGCATCACTGTCGTCAGCGGTGGTGTGGTCGCAGGCTTCCCGCTGACGGCCGTCACGCCACTGGGCAGCACGCTGACCATCACCGGCTTCAACTCTGCGACCGGGTTGATCAGCTACAGCTACACCCTCAACGACAACGAAGCCCATCCAACGGCCAACGGCGCCAACAGCCTCACCGAGAACTTCAACGTCGTCGCTACCGATACCGATGGCGACCCGGCGACCGGGCAGATCAACGTCAACATCATCGATGACTTGCCGAGCGCCCAACCTGACTCGTCGTCGGTGACGGAGGGCGCAACGGTCAACATCAGTGTGCTGGGCAACGACGTCAGCGGTGCCGATGGTCCGGCGACGGTGGTCGGCGTGCGCGCCGGTAGCAATACCTCGACGTCGGCCATTGGCGGGTTGGGTAACCAGATCAATGGCACCTATGGCTACCTGACCCTCGATGCCAACGGCAACGCGGTGTATCACAGCAACCCGGGTTCGGTCGGCGATGCGGGGGCGACCGATACGTTCACCTATACCGTGCGCGACTCCGATGGCGATGAAAGCACCACCACCATCACCATCGACGTGGCCAACAGCATCATCAAGGCCAACCCCGACAGCGATGTGACGGTCTATGAAAAAGCCCTCGACCTGAGCCAGGACGGGCAGGACCTGGCCGCCGCTACGGTCACCGGCAGCGACCCGGGCAACACGGGCGAAACCGCGTCCGGGACCCTGGTCGGTTCGGTCTCGGGTGGCAGCGGCGCGCTCACCTACATCCTGGTCGGCAGCGCCACCGGCACCTACGGGCAGATCCTGCTCAACCCCAACGGCAGCTACACCTACACCCTCACCTCGGCGCCGAAAACCTCGCCGAATGCCAACGACGGGCCGAACAGCCTGAGTGAAAGCTTCACCTACAAAGCCACCGATGCATTGGGCAACAGCAGCACCAGCACCATCGTGGTCAACATTGTCGATGACGTGCCCAAGGCGGTGGCAACGGATCGCTCGGTGGCGGCGGTGGAGATCGATTCCAACCTGCTGATCGTGCTCGACGTCTCCGGCAGCATGGCCGACCCTTCCGGCGTGTCGGGCCTGTCGCGGCTGGATCTGGCCAAGCAGGCCATCAGTGCCTTGCTGGATAAATACGACGACCTCGGCGATGTGAAAGTGCAGCTTGTCACCTTCAGCAGCAGCGCCACCGACATGACCTCGGTGTGGGTCGATGTCGCGACGGCCAAGACACTGCTGGGCGGCCTCAGCGCGAACGGCAATACCAACTACGACGCGGCCGTGGCGACCATGCAGACCGCGTTCAACACCTCGGGCAAACTCACCGGTGCGCAAAACGTCGGCTACTTCTTCTCCGACGGCAAGCCCACCACCGGCCAGGAAATCGGCACCGCCGACGAGACCGCGCTGAAAGCCTTCCTCGATGCCAACGACATCAAGAACTACGCGATCGGCCTGGGCAGCGGCGTCAGCAACGCCAACCTCAATCCACTGGCCTATGACGGCAGCAGCCACACCGACACCGATGCAGTGGTGGTGACCGATCTCAACCAGCTCAACTCGGTGCTGTCTGGCACCGTGATCGGCGCACCGGTCACCGGTTCGCTGCTGGGCGAGGGCGGTACCTTCGGCGCCGATGGCGGCTTCATCAAAACCGTCACGGTGGACGGCACCACGTACAGCTACGATCCGAGCGGCAACAGCAATCAGGGTTCGCTGAACTTCAGTGGCGGGCTCAACCACGGCACGTTCAACACCGTGGACAACACGTTGAGCATTGCCACCAACAACAGCGGTACCTTGCAGATCAATCTCGACACCGGTGAATACGCCTACATTTCGCAGAAAACCACGTCGGTGTTGATCACCGAAAACATCGCATTCACCGCCAGCGACAACGACGGCGACCTCGCCAGCGCCACCCTGACGATCAAAGTCATACCGAACGCACCGCCAGTGGCCGCCGATGATAACGTCATCACCAACGTGCTCTCGGGCACCGTCGTGGTGCCGGGCGAACTATTGCTGGCCAACGACACCGATCCCAACGGCGATCAACTCTCGGCGACACCGACCTCCTTCAACACCGGCTGGATAGTGAAGGGCGCGGACTTCACCGGCACCGGCGCGATCAACTTCGCCGACACCAACAACAACCCCGCCAACCAGAGTCTGGCCGACGTGCGCAATGCCTTTGCGGCCAACGCGGCAACCATGACGGCGCTGCTGGTGATCAGTGGCTATCTCGACAAAGCGAACAGCTCCAATGGCAACAATGAAGACCTCATCACGGTCAATCTGAAACAAGGCGAGACGCTCAACCTCGATCACAACCTGGCAACCGGGCACGTCACGATGGAGTATTCGCTCAACGGTGGGGCGTTCGTCAGCATCGTCGATGGCGGCACCATCACTGCAAGCGCGGATGGCACTTACCAGATCCACATGACCAACATCACCGACCCCGGTAACGGCAATACGAATGCGGCGGAAAACTATCAGCTGACCATGACCGTCAACTACGCCGGGGCTCACGACATCACCCCGGACTACCACGGCACCTACACCGCCAACGACAACCACGGCGGCAGCGACTCGGCCAACCTGACCATCAGCTATCAGGACGGCCACACCCTCACCGGCACCAGCGGGGATGACGTACTGGTGGCAGGCACGGGCAACAACATCATCAATGCCGGCGACGGCAACGATGTGCTCACTGCCGGCTCCGGCAACAACGAGCTGCATGGCGGCGCCGGCAATGATCTGCTCTTCAGCGGTTCGGGCAATGACATCCTCGATGGCGGTACGGGCATCGACACGGCCAGTTACTCCCACGCCAGCGCCGGAGTGACGGTCGACCTCAGCCTGCTCGCTGCGCAAAACACCCTTGGCGCGGGCACGGACACCCTGACCGGTATCGAAAACCTCACCGGGTCGAACTTCAACGACACCCTGACCGGTGACAACAACGGCAACGTGATCAACGGCGGCCTGGGCCACGACATCCTCAACGGCGGGGGCGGCGATGACTGGCTGATCGGCGGCCTGGGCAACAATACCCTGACCGGCGGAACGGGGGCCGATGCCTTCCAGTGGCTCAAGGGCAACAGTGGCCATGACGTGATCACCGACTTCACCCCCGGCACCGACAAGCTCGACCTGTCGCAACTGCTGCAAGGGGAGAACGGCACCGCCGCTTCGCTGGATGACTACCTGCACTTCACCGTCACCGGCAGCGGGCCGTCGACGGTGACCAGCATCGACGTCAGCGCCATGGCCGGTGCCGCGCCGAACCAGACCATCGACCTGGCTGGCGTCAACCTCGCCAGCCACTACGGTGTAACGCCGGGGGCGGGTGGAGTGATCGCGGGCGGGCATGACACGGCGACCATCATCAACGGCATGCTCAACGATCATTCGTTGAAGGTGGATACCGTGTGATCTGAAAACCCACTAAAGAACCCGCCATCCCTGCGAAGGGATGGCGGGTTCTTTGTCTGTGCCAGAAGTGAAAGTCCGACCAATGGTAGAAAGAACTGTAATTTCTGACAGTAGCCAGTCCTTCTTCGCTGCCTTTAAATCAAGTCTCGCCCCATGAGTAAACAGGTGAGCATTCCTTAAACACTCATGTGTGCCAGAGCATCTCGATGCCCTGCTTTGGCACGCGCATACCGGGTTTGTCAAACAGGCGCCAAGTCTTCGTGGATAGGACTTGAGTCGACACGTGGGCAGAACGTCCGATTACTGGAAGGAACTGCGAAATGACCATTGTTGAAAAAACCAACACGCTGAAAACCAGTTCACTGCGCAGCAGGAAAAAGCCTCGCGTCCCTGGACCGGCAGATTACGTTCCACCCGCAGTGGAATCACCTGTGTTGCTGGGGCCGACAGATGATGACCCGGGTAATCAGGTCCATACCCAGGACCAAGGCCTTGCGGTGAGTCTGACATTTGCAAACCTGTCCGCTGGCGGCATTCCGAACAACACTCGGGTGAGGGTACAAGCAAAGTGGGATGACACCCTGATAGGGAACATAGTCGAGGGCACTACTCCTTTGGCTCCCGACTGGGCAGATGATAAAAGGCTGGTGATTCCAGCAGGCAAGACAGACGAACCGGGCGATCACCAGGTTAGATACAGGGTGACGTATGGCTTGAACGGCAAGGATTCTGATCCGATAACCATTCATGTCGATAAAGACGCGCCCACACTGAGCGAGGCAGTCACCTATCCAGATGAAATTAAAAACGACGGGTTTACCCATGAGTATTTCGAGGATGTCTCGCCCCATGCGTTATTGAGTTACAAGGATACATATACCGGCGCCAAGACAGATGATTTGTTTGAGTTCTGGATGGGAGAGATAGGTTCGGACGGGAAGCCTACTGCTGATTCGACGCTCATTGAAACGGTGAAGCTCGTTTCGCCCAGACAAGCGCTGGAAACCAAAAAACTTACAAGGGCATTGATTACGATAGACGAAGGGACAATCGATTTGTTCGCATACGTAACGGATCGTAAAGGCAATCGAAGCTTGGCATCGCCACCCGTTACAGTTCCCATTTCAATGATTCCCATGCCCAAGAATCTGAAACTGGACATAGTACTGGAAAATGGTGATGTGACTGATCGGGTGATTTTGTTCCGGGATACGCAAGTACCTGTACATGGCAAACATGAGTTTCTGAACTGGAGAGCTGGTGACAAGTTGCGGAGACAGATCGCTAATCAATCTGCAAGGGTTCTCGAAATCAATAGCGCTCCGCCATTCGTTGATGAATTCACTTACAGAGAGCTTCTGGATGACGGGAATCTGGATCTTAAAGATCTTGAATATAAGTACCAGATTCAACGTGGCAACAAGCTGATCCCTGCTACGCCAATCTCGAAAATATTGAAAGTGCATTTGGATAAACCAGGTGAGCAACCGGATAATCCCGATAATCCTGGATTGCCGGGTTCTCCAGATCCGAAGTTGAATATTGTCAATGTGAAAGGGGTAAACCCTAGGTCGAATTATCTTAATGCGCACGATAAGCTCTTGGGGGCAAAGGTACGCATGTTGATTTATAAGGGGCATAAAAAATACGATGAGATTCAATTTCATTACCACGGTGCGCCTGTTCCAACAGTCTTGACGCTGGATGGCACTGAGACAGATGATAAAATTTTGGAAGGTGATATTCCTCCGGATTACGTTGCTGACGGGGGGAACAACAAAAAAATGCGTGTTGGGTACACTGTTTATCATCCGGATGTCAATGAAACGGAATCTGTTGCAGCAGACCAGCATGTCGATGTCTATGTCGATGAGATTCTTATGCCTCAACCCGGTTTCAAAGTAACCGGTGATCCTGGGAACGGTGACGGTGAAACGGTGTATTGCGATTCTTTGGTGCGTGATCCAGATACGAACAAGATTGCAGTCGAGGTCGTATTTGCTCCGGAAGCAAAATTTGCAGACAAGAAAATTTCATTTTCCATCCAGGGATATGAAAACGTAGTCGACACCGGAAACAACAAGCCAGGTAATACGATAGAGGGGGCGTGGGCCAGCGTAGATAAAACACCCACTGCTGCCGAGGCAGCGGCTGGTTTTAGTGTGTTCTTTGAACATACTGTCTTCCAGACGATTTTCAACGGTTGGTGCGAACTGATGTGTGCGTCAATCCAGGACGGATACTACACGCGCTCCGAACCCTTACAGTTCCGCGTCACCATGGACCATGGTGATGGTTCGTATTGCGAACTCCCCCCTCCCTTGACCAAATAATCTGGAGGCGCTCAGGCGCCTCCATTTTTTTCAAGCGTTTTTATTGTGCGATGGACTGGATTGGGAGTGGCGGATTTGTCTGGTGCGCTTAGAGATTAATCCTACATTTTTCCGTAGAACGAGTCGGTATCGTCTGCCGCCTTCGTAGTCCTCTAGGTGTCATTGTTCAGTGAGGGCGCAATGATAGAAAGGATATGAATCCATGGCGATCCGCACAGCAGCAAACCCGACTTTCACCTTACGATCCATTGGAACGCTGGCGTTGATGCCAGCTTTTTTTTTGAGCTCATCCGCTGCTTTTGCAGCGGTCATCGTCGATAACGGCAGCACGCTGGATATCGATCCGACAAGCGCGCCTGTACCTATCGACTATTCGGTGCGTAATAACAGTGTCCTCAATGTGAACGGTGCCACGACGCAAAGCATCACGATTCAACGTGGCTCGACGCTCAATATCAACGGCGGCACCATCAACGGCAATGCCGGTGGCGACGGAGTAACCATCAACGGTAGCCGGGGGGCTATCAATCAGGCGACGGTGACCGCTGATGGCATCGCACTGTTGGTCAACCGGGAGCCCGACTCGACCCAGGGTTCGGTGGTGACCGCCGCAAACAGCCACTTCAGTGGCGCCATCTCCGGTGCCGCCGTAACGAGCTTCAGCACCCTTGACCTGATCAATAGCACCGTCACTGGGACGGATACAGACAGCTTCGGCCTGATCGTAGCGGGCGGTTCCGTTCGCGCAACCGCCAATACGCAAATCAGCGGTGATGCCGCCGGTATCCGGTTTGAATCGGACTTCCCCGTAGGCACCGCGTCGTTGGTGCTGGACGGCTCGAGTGTAGTGGGCCGCAGCGGGCCGGCGTTGGAGGTGGACGGTGGTGTCGACGCCACGATCGAGGTGTTGAACGGCTCCACGTTGGCGGGCGGCAACGGCAATCTGCTGGAAGTGCTGGGCGCATCCACGGCCGCCATGAGAGTGGCTGGCAGCGTCTTGCAAGGTAACGTGCAAGTCACCGACAACAGCACCGCCAACCTGACGTTCGATCAAGGCCGGATGACCGGCGATGTAGTGGTCGAAAACGGTTCCAACGCCAATGTCACCCTGCAAAACGGCTCGCAGTTCACCGGTCGCCTGGATAACGTCACGGGCGTCACGCTCAGTCAATCGAACTGGACCATGACCGGTAATGACACCGTTGGCACCCTGACCATGGAGGGTGGCCGGGTTGACTTCGGTGATGCCGCGGGCGCATTCCGTCAACTGAACATTGGCACCCTCGAGGGCAGTGGCACGTTTGCCATGAAGGGCGATTTTGCGACCGGAACCGGTGATTTTCTCAATGTGACCGGCGCAGCCAATGGTCAATTCGGGCTGGAAGTCGCGGCTTCGGGCACAGATGCGGTGGCCATGAAGCAACTGGCACTGGTGCGCACCGCCAGCGGCGATGCGCAGTTTTCGCTGATCGGCGGCCGGGTGGATCTGGGCACCTGGTCCTACGATCTGTCTAGCGCCGTCGATGGCAACGGCGGAACAGAGTGGTTCCTCGACCCCACCACGAAAACGGTCAGCCCTGGTGCCCAGACGGCGTTGGCGCTGTTCCGCACCGCGTCGACCATTTCCTATGGCGAGCTGAAATCACTCGAAAACCGCATGGGTGATTTGCAATCGGACGGCAATTTGCATGGCGTTTGGGTACGGCCCTACGGCAACAAGTACAACGTCGGCGAGGGAGCGGGCGTGGCCTACCAACAGCGGCAACAGGGCGTTTCCCTGGGCGCCGATACACGTCTGGGCAACGGTCCCTGGAGTGTCGGGGTGCTGGCCGGTTACAGCCAGTCGGACATTGATCTCAAAGGCGGAAGCAGCGCAACGGTTGATAGTTTTTACGCCGGTCCATACGTTGGCTGGCAGGATCCGGACAACGGTTACTACGTCGATGGCGCGCTGAAGTTCAACCATTTCCGCAACGACTCAAAAGTCCGTTTGAGCGACGGAACCCGTGCCAAAGGCGATTACAGCAACTCGGCTGTCAGCGCGCTGGTGGAAGTCGGCCGCAACATCCGGCTGGCGGATGACTGGCGGGTCAAACCTTCCGCCCAATTGTCGGCGGCGGTCATCGAGGGCGCGAGTTTTGACCTCGACAATGGCATGGACGCCGACGGCGACCGGACGCGTTCATTGCGTGCCAAGTTGGGTGTCGCTGCCGGTCGTGACTTCAACATGGCCGGCGGCACCGTCGTGCAGCCATACGGGCGTGTCGCGATGGTTCATGAGTTTGCCAACAACGACAACGTGCATGTCAACGGCAACGAGCTCAACAGCGATTTGTCGGGCAGCGGTTTTGAAGTGGGTGGTGGCGTGTCGGTTTCCATCGCGTCCAATGTACGGGTGAGTGCAGACCTCGACTACGGTAAGGGGGAAAATTACGAGCAGCCATGGTCAGTGACACTGGGGGTGAGTTACGGATTTTAATGGCTTGGTCCTGGGGGATGAAAAAAACCGCGTTAAGCGGTTTTTTTCGTTTGGCAGGTACTACTGAGGAAAAACCTGTGGGGTAATCAGGTAACTACCCTGATCGTTTAGTGGTATACCCGCCTTCGAGGATAGGCTGGCCGTGAGAGTCCTTGACGCTTTCAATGACGGGTTTGAGGTCTTACTCCTTGATGGTAATCGACCACGTATTGGACTCGGCATTGTCACCATAGTCTGCCATTGCACTAAATCGATAAGTGGTTCCGTTGCCCAGGTTCTGAACAAGTCTGGCCCATTTACCATTATCGTCGGTCGGTTCCGGCCTCGGGTCGGTGTCATCATTGATCTTCAGCTTGATCGCCTCTGACGGGGCCGCATCACCCCTGACAACTACATAGTTGTATGGGGTGCTACCGTTGTCCGCGATCAGGCCGTCCGAATCGTACACTTTGGTATTGCGCGGCTTGACGATGGATTCCACTTTGAAGGTGCGCGGTGGCGTGGAAATCTCGCCATCGCCATACAGCGCCTCGACGGTCAGGCTGTAGGCATCCGGTGTCACATCCAATTCAATTTCCCAGAACCCGTCGATATCCCGGGCGGTCGCCGTTGCGCCGTCGATTCTCACATCGTTATTGCACAACTGAACCTCTTCACCGGGCCGGGCATGGCCACTGACGGTCACCTTGTCCTCGTAGGTCGTGCCGCCCTCGTCGATTGTTCCCTTGGAGTCTTTGACCTCGTCCAGGCTCAGCTTGACGTCCTGCGCCACGGTAAAGGTGCGGGGCGTGTCGGAGATCTCGCCATCGCCATACAGAGCCTCGACGGTCAGGCTGTAGGCATTGGGGGTCACATCCAGCTCGATTTCCCAGAACCCGTCGATAGCACTGGCAGTCGCCGTTGCGCCGTCGATTCGCGCATCGTCATTGCGTAGCTGAACTTTTTCGCCAGGCCTGGCATAGCCGCTGACGGTTACCTTGTCGTCGAAGGTCTCGCCGCCTTCGGCAATGCTGCCATTGGAATCAACGACATCATCGAGACTCAAGACCACATCAAATACGACCTTGAAGGCGAACACACCGGATTCTTTACCATTGGCTGCCTTGATCTTGATGCTGTAGGCGTCAGCCGTGAGCCCATCAAGGGTGAGATTGAACAGCCCGTCACCATTAACAGTGGCTTTCTTGTCCGTGGATGTGTTGCCGTTGAACGCTTCGACTTCCATATTGGGAGGTGCGTAGCCGGAGAATTCCAGTGAGTCGCCGTTGTAGGTATCGCCATTTTCAATCTGGCCATCCTTGCCAATGACTTTGTCGATGATCGGCGTCTCAGTCGCCAGGACGATAACGTACGATGTGGAGTAGTCTTGAGGCGGGAATTTCTCGATAGCGGTAAAGCGGTAGCGCTTGAAGTCCGGCAGTGCGGACGATTTGATCCAGGCTCCTGAACCACCGCTGGTCACGTCAGTGATTCTGGTCACGCCATCGCGAATCCAGAGCTCCGTCGTTGCGCTGGCCGTACCCTTGAAGGTCAGGGTGTTGTCAAAAGTTATGGTGTTTCTACCAACGGGATTACCGCTGCTATCCAGGATTTGATCGAAGGTTACTGTCGCGGTTGTTTCACTCTGTTCGTCCGGCGAGAGTATCGGGGTATTTGGTGGTTTAGCGGTCATGATGATGACTCCGAGCATTGAAAGGTGAGGGTGCCGGAGTGATTTAAAACCTGGTCTGATAGCTTGCCTACTGTCATAAATAACAGGTTTAAGTCGGTTTCCGATCAATGGTAGAAGTTGAATAGGCAGCCGGGATGTCTGGCTACATTGGCTTTGGCGGACCGATTAACCGCCCCGTTACGCCAAACACCCCCAGTGCCCTGATCACCTCCAACTCTCCTTGGGTTTCTACTTGCTCCGCAATCAATGGCAAATCGATGCTGTTGGTCGTCCGGTAAACCGCCTCGATGAACAGCTGCTTGTCAGGCTGCACGTCGATGTTGCGAATGTAGGCCCCATCGATTTTCAGGTACGCCAAACCCAATTGGGTGAGGTTGCCGATCTGGCTGAAGCGCCCACCAAAGTGTTGCAGGCCGATTCGATAATCGGTGGACAGCAGGCTGTGGCTCAAACGCTGCAGTTCTTCGGGGGACGGCAACTGGCGCTCGTCGATTTCCAGGGTCAGCAGCGGCGCCAGTTCGGGCAGAGAGTCCAGCAGGTCGAGGATCGTTCGCCATTGCACCGGGGCGCGCAGGGTGCTGCCAGACAGGCTTAGTGCCAAGGGCCTGCGGTTGAGCACCAGATCGTCCAGCGTGGCTTCGAGCATCGCCAGGTCGAAGCGTGCCGACCAGCCGAGACGCTCGATCCATGGCAGGAAATGCCCGGCGGCAATCGCCTCGCCCTGCGGATCGAGCAGGCTTGCGAGCACTTTGTGATGCAGCACCTGGCGGGTGTCGGCGCATTGCACGACGGGCTGGAAGTACAGCTGCATTTTGCCTTCGGTCAAGGCATCGTCGATCCAGGTGCGCCAGTCGTGCTGGGAGTGATTCGGCGCGGTGTCACGATGGCTCAAATGCACCCAGGGTCGCTCGGGATGCTGCCGGGACTCGGTCAGTGCCTGGTCAAGGCGCAGGAGTACGTTGCTGATCGGCTCTCCGGGGCGGTAGGCGACAACGCCCAAGTGGGCGACGGGCATGCAATCGCTGGCGCCGGTCAGGCGCAGGTTCTCCAGGCTGACACTGACATCGGAGGCCAGACGCGCTGCACTTTGGGCGTCCAGACCCGGCGTCAGCAGACTGAATTCGCCGCCACGATTGCGTGCCGCCAGCCAGGTGCGACGCTCCGGCAACTGAGTCAGGCGCTTGAGCAATTCGCCCACGGCACTGATCAGCGCGTCAGCCCGTTGGCCACCCAGTCGCTGGTTGAGCCCGTTCAGGTCGTTGATTCGCAACATCAACAAATGGCCATCGCGGCTCTGTTCGCACACGCGTAAATGGTCGGCCAGTTGTTCGTCGAGCAGGCGCCGGTTGGCCAGGCCGGTGAGGCTGTCCAGATAGGATTCGGCCCGCAGTTTTTCGCTGCGTGCGGCTTCTTCGGCGAACAGCGCCTTGAGCTTCTCGACCATCTGGTTCATCGCCAGCACCACCCGTTTCAACTCCGGTGTGCGCGGCAGTTTCGGCAGGCTGAGAAACTCGCGTTTGCTGATGGCCTCAGCCTGTCGGACCATGCTGTCGAGTGGGCGCAATTGCAGGCGCAGCATCCATCCTCCAATCACCGCACTGAACAGCCCGCACAACAGCAACCAGATCAGGCTGCCGAGGGTGCTGTCCCAGAGCTTGGCCAGGGCAAATTGCGGATTGCTCAGCACTTCGACCCGTGCCAGTTGTTCCCAGCCGCGCATGATCAAGGCATCGCCACCTTCCGGGCGCAGGTCGACCAGATTGACGAACCAGTCAGGCGCACCGTCGATTTTCGCCGGTGCGCTGCGCTCCACCAGGGTTTGCTGATCCCTGAGCCTGATGACGCGGATGCTGCTGAAATAGCCGCTGTCGAAAATCGAGCTGACCCTCAGCTCCATCATGGCCGGGTCATCGACCTGTGCGGTCAGTGACAGCCCCAGCGCGATGGCTGCGTCTTGGGCGTGGGCACGCAGTTGACTGAGGGTTTGCTCGCGGGAGCTTTCCAGGCTGGCAAAAAAACTACCGCTGAACGCCACCAACAGGAACAGGCAGATGGCCAGGAACAGCTGTTTACGCAGTGTCATACATCGCTCCTTGCCATGGCGGTCAGCCGTCCCCTATGTCGAAGCCTTCGGCATTGAAGGCGTACACCGGTAGCAGGTCTTTGCGTTGGGACGCGGGGCGGATATCGCCGATCAGGTTGTCCAGTACCAGCGGGTCGGTCGTGGGGGTGCTGTAGAGCGTCAGCACCCTATGCGCCTGGTTCTGACTCAGGGCCTTGACGTAGGTGATGCGCAGTTTTTCGCTGGGAATGCCGAGTCGGCGCAGGCTGAAGTATTTCGCCAGGGCATAGTCTTCGCAGTCGGCGGCGCCCTTGATCAGGGTTTCGACGGGGGTGGCCCAATAATCGGTCTGTTGCCAGATGCGCGTGTCGTCCTGAAAGTTCAGCTGCTGATTGAAGAAGCGGTTCACCGCGTTGAGTTGCTCAGGTTCGGGCGCGCCGCGTGCGCTCTGCAGCATTTGACTCCAGGCTTCGATCCGGCCTCGCGCCGGTCCCGGCGGGCCGTAGCGTTGTTCAACGGTTTGCAGAATCTGTGAAAAATCCCAGTCGGCCCGGACCCCGTTGAATGCAGTCAGTAGCAGACCAGCCAGCAGCATCCAGCCGCCGAGCCGAAGTCGGAGCGCTGGCCATCCTGGACTACGCAGACTGCGGGCCATGTCTGGCTGCTCGAGTGTAGATGGGGGAAGTTTAGGTGGAGTTTTTGCGGGGGGAGGGCAGGTCGTCGGGTCGGTACTGGCACTGGCTCTCTTGCCACAACAGTCCCGGGGAACTTCAGGACTTGCGCAGGGTTTTCTGCTTGAGGATGTAGACGGTCACGAGTACCGCACTGGTCAGCATGAAGCCCCGTGCCCAGGGCAGCGGCACCAGAAAGCAGGAGAACAGGATGCTCGCCCACATCAGGCCAATGGCGTAGACCTTGCCCCTGAGCGGAATGCCGTTACCGTCGAGGTAATCGCGGATCCATGGGCCAAGCCGGGGATGCTCGACCAGCCATTGATAAAAGCGCGGTGAACTGCGGGCAAAGCAGGCGGCTGCCAGCAGCAGGAAAGGGGTGGTGGGCAATACCGGCAGGAAAATCCCGATCACCCCCAGCGCCACGCTCAGCCAGCCGATGGCCAGCAGCACGTAGCGCAACATCAGGGGGCGGTTGCCTATGGGGTTGTCCATAGGCCGGATCTTAGTGGTGACGTGGCTTGAGAATCGCCGGCTTTTCGTCTGGAGCGTTGCACAGCAGGTACAGCGCGGTCAGGGCTTCCGGGATCTGCACGATCATGTCGTCCATCAGGTTGGCATCGGCGGCAATGTCGGAGAACTCCGGTTGCTCGTCGAACAGGCCCGAACCGACCATGATCGGCAGCAGCATTTCGCTGACTTCGTCTTCGGCGGTTTCGAACCAGGCTTCTTCACGCAGGAACACACCTTCCATGAAACCGATGCACCAGCCGCGCAGTTCGGAATCATCCGGGTCGTCGCCCAGGTCGAGGTCGCACGGCAGCTCGAACTCTTCGTCGGAGGCCAGTTGGCGGGCGATGTGGGCCTTGAGGCCGATCAGCGTGGCTTCGATCTCTTCGCGCTGGGCTTCGCCGCTGTAGTGCGGCTCTTCGGCGAAGAGGGCATCGATCCATTCACGGTCCGGAACGACTTCGGAGCAGATCGACAGCGCAGTGAGGTAGCCGTGGGCGGCCACGTAGTCCAGCGCCTCGTCATGCAGTTCATCAGCATCGAGGAAGACTTGCAGGCGGGTTAGTTGCTCAGCGAAGGACATTAAAGGGCTACCTTGGGGAATGTTCGATGCGGGAATTCTAGGCCTTCTTGAGCACTTGGGCCAGCCGCACGGCATATTTGCTCCTGGCCTCTTCCCGTAGGAGCTGCCGAAGGCTGCGATCTTTTGACTTGGCTTTTAAAAAACCAGATCAAAAGATCGTCCGAACGCGGCCCGAGCCTTCGGCAGCTCCTACAGAGGATCATGTCCATTCCCTCTTATCGGCGGCACCCTTTGCCGGACGGGGCTCGGGTATACTCGCGCGTTTTGTGATGCCCTGCTGGCGTCACGGCTGAAATGTGAAGCGTCATGCAATGTGCACTTACGATTTGTCGGTGCAGCGTCGCGGGTTCTGAACCAGCCTTGCAGGGATGTTTCGGTGATTTTTGGAGTTTCTATGCTCGAACAGGCTCAACGCGTCCTCAAGGACATCTTCGGCTACGACAGTTTCCGTGGCCGCCAGGGTGAAATCATTGAGCGTGTGGCCAGTGGTGGCGATGCCCTGGTCCTGATGCCTACCGGTGGCGGCAAGTCCCTGTGCTTCCAGGTCCCGGCGCTGTTGCGCGAAGGCCTGGCGGTGGTGGTCTCGCCGCTGATCGCACTGATGGATGATCAGGTCGCCACCCTCGAAGAGCTGGGCGTGGCGGCCGCCGCGTTGAACTCCACCCTCAGCGCCGAGCAGCAGCGCGACCTGGCTGTGCGAATCCGCCGCGGTGAAGTGAAAATGCTCTATCTGGCGCCGGAACGTCTGGTCCAGCCGCGCATGCTGTCCTTCCTGCAGGGGCTGGACATCGCCCTGTTCGCCATCGACGAAGCCCACTGCGTGTCGCAATGGGGCCACGATTTCCGCCCGGAATACCTGCAATTGGGCCAGTTGGCGGAAATGTTCCCCGACGTGCCGCGCATCGCCCTGACCGCCACGGCCGACAAGCGCACCCGGGAAGAAATCGTCACCCGGTTGCACCTGCAAGACGCCGAGCGCTTCCTGTCGAGTTTCGACCGACCGAACATCTTTTATCGCATCGTGCCCAAGGAACAGCCACGCAAGCAGTTGCTGGCGTTCCTCGCCGAACGCCGCAGCGATGCCGGCATCGTGTATTGCCTGTCGCGCAAGAAGGTCGAGGAAGTCGCAGCATTCCTCAGCGAGCAAGGCTTCCCGGCGCTGCCATACCACGCCGGCCTGCCCAACGATATGCGCGCCTACCATCAGAAACGCTTCCTCAACGAGGAAGGCCTGATCATGGTCGCCACGGTGGCGTTCGGCATGGGCATCGACAAGCCCAACGTACGTTTTGTCGCGCATCTCGATTTGCCGAAATCCCTCGAAGCCTACTATCAGGAAACCGGTCGTGGCGGCCGTGACGGCCTGCCGGCGGATGCCTGGATGGCTTACGGCCTGCAAGACGTGGTGATGCTCAAGCAGATGCTGCAGAACTCCGAAGGCGACGAGCGCCACAAGCGCCTGGAGCAGCACAAGCTCGACGCCATGCTCTCGCTCTGCGAAGAAACCCGCTGCCGTCGGCAAACGCTGCTGGCCTACTTTGACGAAGACATGCCCGAGCCTTGCGGTCATTGCGACAACTGCGTCGACGGCGTGCAGACCTGGGATGCCACCGAGCCTGCGCGTCAGGCGCTGTCGGCGATCTACCGCACCGGTCAGCGCTACGGGGTCGGGCACCTGGTGGATGTACTGCTCGGCAAGGACAACGAAAAGGTCCGCAACTTCGGCCATCAGCATCTGTCGGTGTTTGGTGTCGGCAAGGCGAGGGCCGAAGGCGAGTGGCGCTCCCTGTTCCGCCAATTGGTGGCTCGCGGTCTGGCCGATGTTGACCATGAGGGCTATGGCGGTCTGCGTCTGAGTGACACGTGCCGGCCGCTACTCAAAGGTGAAGTGACTCTGGAGCTGCGCCGCGATCTCAAGGCGCAATCCGTGGCGAAAAGCAGCAAGAGCCAGGCGAGCCAACTGGTCCGCGGCGAGGAGCGCGAACAGTGGGAAGCCTTGCGCGCCTTGCGGCGCAAGCTCGCCGAAGAACATGGCGTGCCGCCGTACGTCATCTTCCCCGATTCGACTTTGCTGGAGATGCTGCGCAGCCAGCCGACCTCGCTGGCGGAAATGGCCACGGTCAGCGGCGTCGGCGCGCGCAAGCTGGAGCGCTACGGCGAGGCCTTCCTCGAAGTGCTCGGCGGCCAGGTCGAGGCGCCGAAAGTGGTGGCCGACGTGCGTCACGAACTGATCACTCTGGCGCGGGCCGGGATGACGCCGGTGCAGATCGCCGGTCAGTTGCAGTGCTCGGAAAAGAACGTCTACACCATGCTGGCCGAAGCGATTGGCAAGCAGCAGTTGTCGTTGGAACAGGCGCTGGATCTGCCTGAAGACCTGATGGGAGAAGTCCAGGACGCCTTCCTCGACGGCGAAGGTGAATTGCCAGCGGTTTCCGAGATCGCCGCGTTGTTCGCGGGCCGAGTGCCGGAAGGGGTCTTGTACTGCGTTCGTGCTGCCTTGCAGTCGGAGTTCGAGATTTGAGACATCCTGGTGCTGATTTAACGATTCACTACAGATCAAGCCTTGCCTCAAGTCGAGGCTCATGCTTAGCTGACTAATAATTAGTTTTTATTTATTTCAGTCTAATCATGAGTGTTTTATGCCGTTAACCGATCAACACCGCTTTGGCATGCAATTGGCCCAGATGTCCCGTGGCTGGCGTGCCGAACTGGACCGCCGTCTGGCGGGCATGGGCTTGTCCCAGGCGCGCTGGCTGGTGCTGCTGCACCTGGCGCGTTTCGATGAAGCACCGACCCAGCGTGAACTGGCACAAAGCGTCGGTGTCGAAGGCCCGACCCTGGCCCGTTTGCTCGACAGCCTGGAAAGCCAGGGCCTGGTGCAACGCCAAGCGGTGCTCGAAGACCGTCGGGCGAAGAAAATCGTGCTTTGCGCGCCGGCGCGTCCCCTGATCGAACAAATTGAAACCATTGCCACGCAACTGCGTCACGAACTGTTCGAAGGCGTCGATGAGGCGGATTTGAAGGTGTGCATGCGGGTTCACGGGCATATCCTGGGCAACCTTGAAAAATCTTGAGGCATAACCGAACGCCAGGCTTCTGAGAGACCGCATTGGGCAGACTATAAGAACTACTCGGCAATATCGTGTTCGTAACGGATGTACGAACGCGTACGGGTAATTTCTGTGAATCTCAAGGATGCTCATGCTCAAGTGCTGGCGATTGGTTTTACGCGGTGGTTCTCAGTGGTTGCTGGCCGGGGCCGCTGTCACTTATTCGGCATGGGCGCCTGCACTGGGCCTGGGTGAAATCACCCTGCATTCGGCGCTGAATCAACCGCTGCGTGCCGATATTGCACTGGTGGATGCGGCTGGCCTGGAAGAGAACGAGCTGTCGGTGAGTCTGGCAGCGGCAGACGAGTTCAGCCGTGCCGGGGTCGACCGGGTTTTTTTCCTCAATAACCTGAAGTTCACCCCGGTCCTGCGCGGTAATCGCAGCGTGATCCAGGTGACCTCCAGCAAACCGGTCAGTGAACCCTTCCTGAATTTCCTCGTGCAACTCGATCAACCCAACGGTCGGTTATTACGCGAGTACACGGTACTGATCGATCCGCCGGGTTCGCCAGGCGTTGTTCCCGCCGCCGATGAACCGGTTTTCAGTTCCCCGGCGTCCGCATTCCCCAGTGTTCAACCGGTCGTACCGCCGTCACCCGTGGCCAAGACGACGTCAGAAACGGACGTCCCCGTGGTTGATCCCGCAGTCGAACAACTGGCCGTCAGCGCCCTGCAAAACCACAGTTTGCAAACCACTGTCGATGAGCTCAACGAGAAGCTTCAAGGCCAGGATGAGCTGATCACCGGCCAGAAAAAACAGTTGGCCGAACTGCAAACCCAACTGGCGGAGCTCAAGAAGGTAAAGGCGCAACCCGTTGCTAGCGACGCGGTGACGCCAGCCCCCGCCGTTGCTGAAAGTCCCGGGATTGGCTGGCTGCCGATTGCCGGCGTGTCAGCGCTGATGGCGTTGCTGGCGCTGGGCTGGTTAGTTCGCCACCGACGCCAGCAGCATCAGGCCACAACTTCAGAGATGCTGTCGTCGCAGCATGAACCGTTGGCGGAGCTTTTTACCGAGCCTGTCACGTGGCCCACCGTCAGGCAACCAGTCGCGGTGCCAGCCAACGATGAGCTTGAGCGGGTCGATAGCCATCGCTCCATCGCGGGCGCAGCTGCCGTGGCGGTGGTTCCTGGTTTGGCGATATCCGGCGAATCCGCCGCTGACGATGAGTACCGGCTCAACCTGGAGGAGTTGTCCATGGTGTCGAGTTGGGACGTGATCAGCCCAAACGAGAACCAGCAGTCGGCTGCCCTGGCCATGATCGAGCCTGCGTTCGAATTGGAGGCGCAACCCGCTTCGCCGTCTCGGCAGCCTCCGGTCGGGCTATCATAGCGGCGTCGTCAAACTCTGGAGTTACGCCCCATCATGACCGTCAGCAAACCGGAAATCGTCATCACCTATTGCACGCAATGCCAGTGGCTGTTGCGTGCGGCCTGGCTGGCCCAGGAACTGCTCAGCACCTTTGGTGATGACCTGGGCAAAGTCTCCCTGGTGCCGGGCACCGGCGGGGTCTTTCATGTTTACTGTGACGCTGTGCAGATCTGGGAGCGCAAGGCGGACGGTGGCTTCCCTGAGGCCAAAGTGCTCAAGCAGCGGGTCCGCGACCAGATCGACCCGGACCGCGACCTGGGGCACAACGACCGCACTCAGTGAGACGCGGCCTCGGCTGTAACGGCTTTCTTGCTTGTGCCAGTTGAGAACCTGCTGGACACCACAATCGCCACAATGATCAGCGCGCCCCCCAGTAACATGCGCAGGGTCGGGTTTTCGTTGAACAGCAACCAGGCGACGGTGATGCCGTAGACCGGCTCCAGGGCGAACACCACGGCGGCGGTGCGTGCCTTGATCACCGCGAGGCTGGCGACGAACAGGCTGTGGGCGACACCGGTACAGAACACACCGAGCAGGCCGATCCACAGCCAGTCGATGGCACGCACTTCGCTCAATTGAGGCGCCGCCACCGGCAGCAGGCACAGGGCAACCACCACGTTCTGGCACAGCGCTGCCTGCACGGGCGGGACGCGCCCGGAGCTGGCACGGTTGGTCAGCGATAACAGGGCGAACAACAACCCGGAACCCACGGCCCACAGCAGACCGGTGGTGGCGCCGCTGGCCAGGTCAAAATCAGGCGTGACCAGCACCAGCCCGATACTCACCAGCAGCACCAGCACGATCTCATTGGCGTGAATGCGCTCGCGGAAGATCAGCCCTTCGAGGATCACGGTAAAGGCCGGGAAACTGGCGAAGCCGAGCGTCGCAATCGCCACGCCTGCGACTTTCACCGCAATGAAGAAACTCACCCAGTGCCCGGCCAGCAACAAGCCGCTGAGCAGCAATCGACGCCAGTCCACGGCCTCGAGTTTCTGCCAGCGCGTCTGGCTGGCGAACCGTGCAAAAAACGCCAGCGCAAGCACGGCAAAAGCGGCGCGGCCGAAAACGATGATCGCCGGTGATGCGGCAGCCAGTTTGCCGAACACGCCGGTCAGACCGAACATCAATGCGCCGATATGCAAGGCGCCAAGGGCGGTACGGGGAGTCATTGCAATCCTTAACAGTAAAATCATGTAGGAGCTGCCGAAGGCTCGGGCCGCGTTCGGACGATCTTTGATCTTGATCTTGAAAAACAACGTCAAGAGATCGTCCGAACGCGGCCCGAGCCTTCGGCAGCTCCTACATTGAACCGTGTGGCCCCGCTGTGTCTGTCGGCAGACTATCGTCCTTTGTCGCCAGCCTCGCGCCGCAGTTTCCCGGGCGATGCCCCGAACTCGCGCAACACCGCCGCCGCAAAGGCACTCTGGGAACTGTAGCCGACGCGGCTGGCAATCTCGCCGATGGGCAGCGCCGAGTTGCGCAGCAAGCCCACCGCGATGTGCAGGCGGCGGCTGCGGATGTAGTCCATCGGCGTCTGCCCGCACTCGGCCACGAACCGCGCATGCAAACGGGCACTGGAAAGGCCGGCCACCCGGGCCAGATCGGCCACTTGCAGCGGGTACGCCGCATACTGATCGATGTGTGCATTCAGCGCGGCATAGGGCAGGCGCCGACCGCCGACGGTGTCGGGCCTGGCGTTGTTGAGACTGGCCAGTAGCAGCACCGCGCCTTGTTGTGCAATCAGCGGATCATCGACCGGACTGTTCGCCAGCCAACTGACCAATTGGCTTTGCCCGGCATCCAGTGATAGTCGGCCGGCGTTGTCGAGCAAGCGCCGGCTGGACTCGGCGTGATCGCCCAACGACTGGGCAACCCATTGTTCGCCGGGCACATCCAGTACCAGGCAGCGGCTGCCATTGGGGCTGCCACACGCATGATGAGCGCCCGACGGTATCACCACGAAACTCTGTTGCACCACCTGACTACCACGGCCGTCAACCTCGAAATCCAGGGCGCCCGAAAGCCCGAACACCAATTGCGCGTGGTCGTGGCTGTGGACGATCAGGTCATGGCTGTATTGGCGAAGCGTGAGGATCGGTCTCATCGCAGGTCTCCCGGTTCAGGGCGTCAGTCTACACCGAGCGGGCCTGCAAGCGCTGTCACAGGACTGACTTGACGCTGTCATGGACGATTAACCGGGCCGGGGCAGACTTGGCAAAACTTGCCAGAGGGTTGCCCATGACCAGCGCCGAGCTCGCCAAACCCACCCGTAAGCAACGCGTACGGACTTTATGGATTTCCGACGTGCATTTGGGCACCCGGGATTGCCAGGCTGAACACCTGTCGCAGTTTCTCAAGAGCTACCACGCGGACAGAATCTACCTGGTCGGCGACATCATCGACGGCTGGAAGCTGCGCGGCGGCATGTACTGGCCGCAAGCGCATACCAACGTGATCCGTCGCCTGTTGACCATGAGCAAGCGTGGCACTGAGGTGATCTACGTCACCGGTAATCATGACGAATTCCTGCGCCGCTATTCGAAGCTGATTCTGGGCAATATCCAGTTGGTGGACGAAGCCGTGCACGTCACCGCCGACGGCCGGCATCTGCTGGTGATCCATGGCGACCAGTTCGATGTGATCACCCGTTACCATCGCTGGCTGGCCTTTCTCGGTGACTCGGCCTACGAATTCACCCTGACCCTCAACCGCTGGCTCAATCATTGGCGCGCGCGATATGGCTACGGCTACTGGTCGCTGTCGGCCTACCTCAAGCACAAGGTGAAAACCGCGGTCAGCTTTATCAGCGACTTCGAGGAAGCCATCGCCCATGAATGCGTCAAGCGCGAGCTGCACGGCGTGGTGTGCGGGCACATTCACCATGCCGAGATTCGCAAGGTCGGCGAGGTGGACTACCTCAATTGCGGCGACTGGGTGGAGTCGTGCACGGCGCTGATCGAGCATTGGGATGGTTCGATCGAGCTGTACCGGTTGGCGGATGCCCAGGCGCGCGAGGCGCAGTTGAAGGCGGCCAGGGTCACCGAGCTGGCTTGATGATCACTGTGCCTGTGCGGGCCTCATCGCGAGCAGGCTCGCTCCTACAGTAGATCTGTAGTGAACACATATTCTGTGGACGCCGCAAAACCTGTGGGAGCGAGCCTGCTCGCGAAGCGGTCCCGCTGGATCTGTCAGACCGGCGCGTGCTCTTCCATCGCCGCCTTGTAGATCGAACTCCTGGGGTGCGCAAACAAGCGCTCCATCATCGGTTCGAAAAAGCTCAACGGCAGCGTGTCGTACGCCGGGTCAAACGCCGCCGCATCGTACCTGGCACAGAACTCGACGGTCGCCTGGTACTGCGGATGGTCCTGGAATTGCTCACGCAGATGCCTATCCATACCCAGGTGATGGAAGAAGTAGTAGCCCTGGAAAATCCCGTGCTTTTCCACCATCCACAGGTTCTCGGCGCTGACGAATGGCTTGAGGATCGCCACCGCGATGTCCGGGTGGTTGTAGGAGCCCAGGGTGTCGCCGATGTCATGGAGCAGGGCACAGACCACGTACTCCTCGTCGCGACCATCGCGCCAGGCGCGGGTGGCGGTTTGCAGGGAGTGGCTCAGGCGATCCACCGGGAACCCGCCGAAATCACCCTCCAGTAACTTCAGGTGCGCCACAATCCGTGCAGGCAATTGTCTTGCGTAGGCACTGAAGTCCGCGGCAATGATCGCCCAGTCTTCCTGCGTGCCGTCCTTCATGTGGGTGAAGCGGGCATTGGCATTCATAGGCAACTCTCTGGTGACGGATGTCAGCTAGAACGGAACGCGCCCCATAAGCATGTCCCGGTACATGACAAAATCGCCGAGCAGGCTATAGAAGGGGTGTTGGAACGTTGCCGGGCGGTTCTTCTCGAAGAAGAAATGCCCGACCCAGGCAAAGCTGTAACCTGCCAGCGGCAGGGTCCACAACAGCATCCATGCTCCGCGACCAATGGTCAGCGACAGAATCAAGATAACCAGCGTCGTGCCGATAAAGTGTAAACGGCGACAGGTGCTGTTGCTGTGCTCGCTGAGGTAGTAAGGGTAGAACTCAGCGAAGCTGTTGAAGCGTTTGACGTTTTCCACGACAGCGATCTCTGTGGTTATTGTTCTTGCTGCAAGTTGTTCTGCGGGTAGCTTATTTGAGTCTAGAGTGATCAATGGCATCAGCCAGTGACAATAGGCGCCACTTTAGTATCCTTCGGTCAATAGCCGTCGCATGCGGCTCACCAAGTTAGAAAACGCCATGAGCGAACGAACGACTTCTGCAAGCTGGGCGATGGGGATTGTCAAAGCGCTGGAGATGGACGGCCTGGATTGCCGGGTTCTGTTCACACAGCTGGGGCTCGACTACGCGGCACTGGATGATCCGGATGCACGCTTCCCGCAAGACTCCATGACGCGGCTGTGGCAACGCGCGGTCGAGCTGTCCAGCAACCCGGCCATCGGCCTGAACATGGGCAAGGTGGTGCGACCGGCGCAGTTTCATGTGACCGGTTACGCCTTGATGTCCAGTCAGACCCTGGCCGAAGGCTTTCAGCGTCTGGTGCGCTATCAGCGGATCATCGCCGAAAGTGCCGACCTGAGTTTCAAGCTGCTGGAAGAAGACTACGCGTTGATTCTGACGGTACATGGCGACCATCTGCCGCCAACCCGGCAAAGCGCCGAAGCTTCACTGGCCTGTGCCTTGGCGCTGTGCGGGTGGTTGACCGGGCGTACGTTGCATCCACGCAAAGTGTTGTTGCAAGGCGCCGAGCCGGTCAACCTTGAACCCTATAGACAAGCCTTTCATGCACCGCTGCTGTTCAACGCGCCTTACGATGCGCTGATTTTCGAACGCGCGGACATGGAAGCGCCCCTGCCGACGGCCAACGAGGCCATGGCCTTGCTGCATGACCGCTTTGCCGGCGAGTACCTGACGCGCTTTTCCGAAAGCCGCGTGACCCACCAGGCGCGGCAGGTGTTGTGTCGCCTGTTGCCACAGGGCGAGCCCAAGCGCGACACCGTGGCGCAGACGCTGCATTTGTCCCAGCGCACCTTGCAACGGCGTTTGCAGGAAGAGGGCACGAGTTTTCAGGTGCTGCTGGACGATACCCGGCGTGAACTGGCCGAGCAGTACCTGGCGCAACCGACCATGACCTTGCTGGAAATCGCCTACTTGCTGGGGTTCGCCGATCCGAGCAACTTCTTCCGTGCTTTCCGCCGCTGGTTCGATGCCACTCCCGGCGAGTACCGGATGCGGCTGATGCAAATATCTGAAGCGGTCAATGACGCCAAAATGCCGGAATACACAGCACAAACACCGTAATGATCTCCAGTCGGCCCAGCAGCATGCCAAACGACAGAATCCACTTGGCGGCATCCGGCAGGGTGGCGAAGTTGCCCGCCGGGCCGATGGTTTCGCCGAGCCCCGGGCCGACACCGGACACGGTGCTGGCCGCACCGGTCAGGGCGGTCATCCAGTCCACGCCGAGCAGCGACAGCAGCAGCGCAATCACACAGATGGTGATTGCGAAGAAAAACGAAAAGGTCAGGATCGAGCGCACGATTTCTTCGTCGAGGCGGTGACCGTTGTACTTCTGCTTGATCACCGCTCGCGGGTGGATCAGTTGGTTAAGGTTGGCCTTGAGCAGGATATAGGCCACCTGGAAGCGGAAAATCTTGATACCGCCCGCGGTCGAGCCGGAGCAACCGCCGACAAACCCCAGATAGAAGAACAGCATCAGCGAGAAATTGCCCCACAAGCTGTAGTCCCCCAGTGCGAAACCGGTCGTCGTCACCACCGACGTCACGTTCAGCGCCACATGCCGCAGTGCTTCCAGCCAATGCAGCTTGGTGGTCCACCAGTACCAGGTACCGAGCACCAGCCAGGTCACCAGCAGCATGCCGAGCAGGCCTTGAACCTGTTCATCCTTGATCAGCGCCCGGCGGTTACCACGCAACATGGCGACATACAGGGTGAACGGCAGGGCACCGAGAATCATGATGACGATCGCGACCCAATGCACCGCAGGCTCCGGCCACTTGGCCAAAGACTGGTCGGAGGTGGAGAAGCCGCCGGTGGAAATCGCCGACATCGCATGGTTGATCGCATCGAACAGGCTCATCCCGGCCCACCAGAACGCCAGGCTGCCGACAATGGTAATGCCGACGTACGCCGCCACGATCAGGCGCGCCACCATGTGCGAGCGGGGCATGACTTTTTCCGAGCGGTCCGACGATTCGGTTTGGAACAGCCGCATGCCACCGATGCGCAACAGCGGCAGGATCGCCACCGCCATGCCGATAAAGCCGATGCCGCCGAGCCAGTGCAGCAACGAGCGCCACATCAGGATGCCGGGGGACATGGTGTCCAGGCCGCTGAGCACGGTCGAGCCGGTGGCGGTGATGCCGGACATGCTTTCGAAGAAGGAGTCGGTGTAGCTGATGTGCTGGGTCAGCAGGAATGGCAGCGCGGCGAAGATGCACACCACCAGCCAGCTGCTGACGGTCAGCAGGTACATGTCCCGGGGGCGCAGGTGAATGTGCTCGGGGCGCCCCGGAATCACCAGCGCCAATCCGGCGACAAAGGTGATCATGCTGGCCCAGAGGAACGACGGCAGATCGCTGGTACGGTCGAAAATGACCAGCGTGGCCATGGGTACGACCATGGAGATCGCCAGCGTTATCAGGAAGATGCCGATGATGAAACCAATGATCCGTAAGGTCGGCAACGCCATGAGGTCCGCTCGGCTGATAGTGGAAAGGGCGCCATTCTACCCGCGAGGCAGGGCATGTAAACCGGCACTGCTGCGGCAGTTACCGCTAGAATAGCCGCACAAATTTTTCAGGAGGTGGCCGATGCAGGCTCTCGACGCTTTGCTCAACCGTGTTTCCGTTCCACGACTGATTGACCCAGCGCCCACTGCCGAGCAGCGCGAAGTGCTGTTCGGCGCCGCCATGCGCGCCCCGGATCACGGTCACTTGCAGCCGTGGCGCTTCCTGACGGTGGAAGGCGCGGCGCGCGAGCAATTGGGCGAGTTGCTGGCCGAAGCGGCGAAGCTTTCGGACAGCGAAGTCAGCGAAGCAGCCATCGACAAGGCACGCAATGGTCCGCTGCGGGCACCGCTGGTGGTAGTGGTGATTGCGCGGTTGCAGGATCACGTCAAGTATCCGAAGTCCGAGCAGTTGCTGGCGGCGGGCTGTGCGGCCCACGGGATTTTGCTGGCAGCGTATGCGCAGGGCATCGGTGCGGTGTGGCGTACCGGTGACCTGGCTTATTCGCCCCATGTGGCCAAGGGGTTGGGCTTGGCGGAGGGGGAAGAGGTGATTGCTTTCCTGTATCTGGGGTTATGCATACACCTGTAGGAGCTGTCGAGTGCAACGAGGCTGCGATCTTTTTACATCATCACTACTTTAAGGTTATACGACAGCCCCCGGCACCAACGGCAATTCCAGGCTGGCAATGAACCCGCCCTCCGGGTGATTGGCCAGCACCAGGCTGCCACCATGGCGCTCCGCCGCGCGGCGGGCGATGGCCAGGCCCAGGCCATGTCCGGCCGCGGTCTGCCCCGGTGCCCGATAGAACGGCTCACCGAGCTGGTTCAAATATTCGGCACTGACACCCGGCCCGTGATCGCGCACGGTCACGACGATCCGCTCACCCTGACGCAGCGCCTGCATTTCGATCGGCAGGCCACCCACCGGATTGAAGCGCTGGGCGTTGCGCAGCAAGTTGTCGACGGCCCGTTCGATCATGGTCGGCCAGCCCTTCAGATTCAGTTGCGACTCGGCTTCAAGGTGGACGAGCTGCTCGGGTGAACCGAGTTGTGCATCCTTTTGCAGGGTATTGAGCAAGGCGTTCAGATCCACCTCTTCCGCACCGGCGTTATCGGAGTCGACCCGCGCCAGAACCAGGATTTCGCTGATCAGCGCCTCCAGTCGGTCGCACTCGCGGGTCAGGCGCGGCCAGAGCTGTTCCCGTTCTTGCGGAGTGGCCCGTTCGGCCAGCGCCAGCGCGATGCGCAGGCGGGCGAGGGGCGAACGCAGTTCATGGGATACATCCCGCAGCAGTTGCCGCTGACTGCCAATCAGGCTTTGCAGGCGTGCGCCCATGCGGTTGAAATCGTTGGCAAGGACGCCGAACTCGTCACGACGGTTGGCCAGCTTGACCAGACTGTTCTGTTGATACGTGGTTTGTCCCAGGTCATGCACCGCTCCGCGCAGACGACTGAGCGGGCGAGTGATGGAAAAGGTCACCAGCAGGCTGAACAGGGTCAGTACCACCAAGGCGATTCCCAGCGCACTCAGCGGCCAGAGCAGGCTTTCACGATGCCAGGCGTCCAGTTCCGGGTGCGGAATGCGGTAGATGAACAGGAAGGTGTCACCGGTTTTTTCGCTGGTGAACTCATCGGTCAGACGCCGCCATGGCAGGCGCCGGTCCTCGTTGTTCTGGCGCGCCTCAAAGGCCGCCGCACGTTTCGGGAAAGTGCCGCGCACCACCGGATCGCCGCTTTCGTTAAGTACCTGAACGTCGATGTGATACTGGCGTTTGCGTTGCTGGAGAATGTCCTGGGCGGCATCTTCGCCCTGACTTTCGTAGGTTTGCGTCCACTGTTCGGCCAGTGTGTTGAGGCCCGGGTGGCGGCTGAGAATCCAGGCGTCCTGGTTGAGCATGTGCCCGAGCAGGATGGAAAGCCCGGCAACCAGAGCGATGGCCAGCCAGAAGCTGGCCAGGATACGCCAGAACAATGAACGCACGGAAAATCCTCAAGCAAGCGCAAAATTCTATGTAGGAGCGAGCTTGCTCGCGATGGACGTCAACGATAACGCGCGGCATCAGGCAGCACGTGTTGTCTATTCGTTTTTCGCGAGCAAGCTCGCTCCTACAGTAAAAGCAGCAGACCCAACGGTGTTTAGCCGTTGGGTCCGGGGTTTAGCGCATTATTGCGCTTTTTGCGGTTGTTGCGCTTTCCAGGCTTTGAACTCGGCCCACTCGGCGCGGCGTTCGGCCTGTTTTTTCTGGATCTCGTCGAATTTCTTCTGTTGATCCGGCTTCAGCAAGGCGCGCACGTCCGCTTCGGCTTTCTTGTGGTTAGCGGCCATCTCGTCTTTCATGGCTTTCTGGTCGGCTGGCGAGAGCTTCTCCAGGTACTTCTCGACCAGTTGCTTACGCTCGTGCATCTGCTCGCCCATGATCTTGCGGATCTGCTCGCGCTGTTCGCGGCTCAGGTCCAGTTCACTGTACGGGCCTTTGCCGTGCATGCCGTGCATCTGACCGCCGTGGCGCGAACCGTCCATCGACCCATCCATCGGGCCGGTGCCTTCAGGCATGGCCATGGCAACGGTCGGCAGGGCAGCAGCGAACATCAGAGCGATAAGAGTCTTGCGCATGGTGTATCTCCTTGTCTCGTTCCCGGTACGTTCCGGATGAGTACAGATTACGCAGATCAAGGTCAGCGGCGGTCAGCGGAGGGTAAAGCTTGGGTAAAGACGATTTCCCGCCGACCTGACAAATGCAAATCCCTGTAGGAGCTGGCTTGCCAGCGAAGGGGCCCTTCAGCCATGCATCGCCAATGAAGACGCCTTCGCTGCGATGCGGCGACCCGACAAGCCAGCGCCTACGGATCGCCGTTAGAGGCTGTAGTAGTAGCCGCGGCTGCGCAGGGCGACGATGCGCGGACGACCGTCGGGGTGTGGGCCGATTTTTTTGCGCAGGTTGCTGACGTGCATGTCCAGGCTGCGGTCGTACAGGGTCAGCTTGCGTCCGAGAGCGATCTGCGCCAGTTCCTGTTTGTCCAGGGGCTCGCCGGGTTGCTTGAGCAGGGCTTCCAGCAGGCGGCTTTCGGAAACAGTGAGGGTGAACTCTTGCTCGTCGATGCTGACCACGCCGCGCACCGGGCTGAAACAAAGGTCGCCCAGCTCCATCTGGCTGGACACCGCTGCCGGATGGCTACGACGCAGGACCGCGCGCAGGCGGGCAGTCAGTTCCCGTGGGTCGCAGGGTTTGGCCAGGTAATCGTCGGCGCCGAGTTCCAGGCCGAGGATACGGTCCAGGGGCTCGCCACGGGCCGAGAGCATCAGCACCGGCAGATCCGGGTGATCGCTGCGCAACTGCTTGAGCAGTTCCAGGCCGCTGCCATCGGGCAACATCACATCCAGCACCACGGCCGCCGGGGCGGTTTCGGCCAGTGCACGGCGTGCGCTCTGGCCATCGTGACAGGCACGTACCTGAAACCCTTCCTGGCTCAGCCAGCTGCTCAGGAGCTCACACAGCTCCTGGTCATCATCAATAAGTAACAGCTCGCTCATGACTCACTCAATTTAGCCATTGTCGACGTTTTCGACTTGCTCCACTGGCGAAGATACCGCAGAGCAGAGCCAATAGCGCTACCCCGGCGCCAATGACAAACCATTGTTGCTGGTCGGTCAGCAGGCGCGGCAGTGGACTGCTGGCTTGGGCTTCCTTGAGTTGCAGCTTCAAGCGCTGGTTCTCCTGGCGCAACCGGGCCAGCAGCGGGCTTTCGCGTTCGCCATCGGCAGTTTGCAATTGTTTGCTCAGTTCTTCCCGTTGCCGTTCGCTTTCTTTCAAGCGTTGCTGCAACTCGGTGATCTGGCTGCCGGCGCTCAAGGAAAGCGGCGTTGAATTACCGCCCTCGACACTTTCTTCACCGTGGGCAGGCGCCCCGATCGACAACGTGACCAACATCAGACACAACGGACCCTTGCGCATCGCGACTCCTGATTCCAATACGAGTATTGGGCAAGTTGTCGGCCGGCAAGCGAGAATAATGAGCGATTGAGAACGCGATGTACCGACAAGGTTCATCGCGTGGGGCAATTGCGAGAAGAAAGTTACGGCAGGACTTGCTTGAACGGCTTGACCAGAACGTTGGCGTAGACGCCTGCGGCGATGTACGGATCAGCGTCGGCCCAGGCCTGGGCGGCGCTCAGGGAATCGAATTCGGCGACGATCAGGCTGCCAGTGAAACCCGCCGCGCCCGGATCATTGCTGTCGACGGCCGGGTGTGGGCCGGCCAATACGATGCGACCTTCGCCCTTGAGCACTTGCAGGCGATCGAGGTGCGCAGGCCGTGCGGCCAGGCGGGCTTCCAGGGAGTTGGCGACGTCTGTGGCAATGATTGCGTAAAGCATGTCAGTCCTCGGTTTTTGGCGTTGTGGTGTCGGCATCGTGCAGATGGCGGGACAGGTAGATGCCCTGGCCGACCAGGAACAGCAAAGTCATGCCCAGGCTGCCGAAGACCTTGAAGTCGACCCAGTAGCTCTGGAAAGTGAACGCGACAAACAGGTTGGCGGCACCGCAAAACAGGAAGAAGACGATCCAGGCGATGTTCAGGCGCGTCCAGACCGGCTCCGGCAGGGTCAGCGCGTGGCCCATGATGCGTTTGATCAGCAGGCTGTCACCGACGAAGTGGCTGCCGATGAACGCCAGGGCGAACAGCCAGTTGACCACCGGGGCTTTCCACTTCAGGAACGTCTCGCTGTGGAACGCCAGGGTCAGGCTGCCGAAGACCAGGCAGGCGATCAGGGTCAGCCACTGGCTCTTCTCCAGCTTGCGCTGCTTGATGAACAGCGTGCCGTAGACCACCAGGGAACTGACGATCAGCATCGCCGTGGCGCTGTAAATACCGCCTACAGTGAGCTCATGACCGGCGATGTCGACGACCCGTGGATCGATCTTGAAGACGATGAAAAACAGCAGGAGCGGGATGAAATCGATGAATTGTTTCACAGTGGCAGCCAGAAGCAGGATGTGGCGGCATAATAACAAACATATGGGCGCGCGATAGCGCCAGCTGATTTGAGGTTACAAAGCCCTGTGAATGTTGATTTGCACTGCCATAGCACGGCCTCCGATGGCGCCCTGGCGCCTGCGGTTCTGGTGGCGCGGGCGTTCGAGAAAGGCGTGCGAGTCCTGGCCCTGACCGATCACGACACCCTTGAAGGCCTTGACGAGGCCCGCCACGCGGCCACCGCGCTGGGAATGCAACTGGTCAACGGCGTCGAATTGTCCTGCACCTGGGGCGGCGCGACCATTCATGTCCTGGGCTACGGTTTTGACGTGAACGCCGCGCCGTTGGTCGAGGCCATCGCCAGATTGCATGATGGCCGCTGGCTACGCTCCGAGGAAATCAGCCGCAAACTGGCGCTCAAAGGCATGCCGGGGGCGCTGGAGGGCGCCCGCAAGATCCAGCAGGAGCTGGGCGACAGCGGCAATGCGCCGGCCCGCCCGCATTTCGCCGACTGGATGGTGCGTGAGGGTTTCGTCAAGGACCGCGCCGAGGCGTTCCGCAAATGGCTGGGCGCCGGCAAGCTGGGCGACGTCAAGCAACACTGGCCGACCCTGGAAGAAACCGTCGAAACCCTGCGCGCAGCCAAAGCCTGGGTCAGCCTGGCACACCCTTGGCACTACGAATTCACCCGAAGCAAGCGTCGTCGCCTGATTGCCGACTATATTCAAGCAGGGGGCCACGCCATCGAAGTGGTCAATGGTTACCAGCCTGCCGAGCAAGTGGGCAGCCTGGCCATTCTGGCCCGCGAATTCGGTCTGCTGGTCAGCGCCGGCAGTGATTTTCATGGCCCTGGAGGGTGGTCGGAGATCGGTGAATACCGGCCACTCCCGGAGGATCTGCCACCACTATGGTGTCGATTCAAACATGACCCAGTTATTGCCGCCGTCTGAACAGGTAGAGAATGTGAGTCAATTTTTCCAGATTCATCCGGAAAACCCGCAAGCGCGCCTGATCAAACAGGCAGTCGAGATCATCCGCAAGGGCGGGGTGGTGATTTATCCCACGGACTCTTCCTACGCCATTGGTTGCCAGATCGGCGACAAGGTGGCCGTGGAGCGCGTTCGGCGCCTGCGACAGCTGGATGAAAAACACAACTTCGCGCTGATCTGCAGCGACCTGTCGCAACTGGGCCTGTTCGCCAAGATCGACACCGGCACATTCCGTATTCTCAAGGCCCATCTGCCGGGACCGTATACCTTCATTCTCAACGCCACCCGCGAAGTACCGCGGCTGTTGTTGCACCCGAAGAAACGTACGATCGGCCTGCGTGTGCCGAGCCACCCGATTGCCCTGGCGCTGCTGGCTGAACTGGGCGAACCGTTGATGAGCGTGACCCTGATCATGCCTGGCGATGAAGATCCGTTGAGCGACCCACACGAAATGCGCCAACTGCTCGAACACCAGGTTGATCTGATCATCGACGGCGGTTTCGGCGGGATCAAGGCGTCCACCGTGATCAGCCTCGCCGACGGCGAGCCGGAAGTCATTCGCGTTGGTTGCGGCGACCCTGCGCCGTTCATGGTCGAGGCCTAGATGTCCGCAGTAGAACCCGTCGACAGTCAGGCCGGAGCCCAGCAGGAACTGCCCTTTGCCATGGTCTATGGCCAGGCGGTCATGGAAATGCCGCTGGACCTGTACATCCCGCCGGATGCCCTTGAGGTCTTCCTCGAAGCCTTCGAAGGGCCCCTCGACCTGCTGCTGTACCTGATCCGCAAACAGAACATCAACATCCTCGACATCCCGGTGGCGGAAATCACTCGCCAGTACATGGGCTACGTCGAGTTGATGCAGTCGGTGCGCCTGGAGCTGGCCGCCGAGTACTTGGTGATGGCTGCGATGCTGGCCGAAATCAAGTCGCGGATGTTGCTGCCGCGGGCAGAAACCATCGAAGACGAAGAGGAAGACCCGCGCGCCGAACTGATCCGCCGCTTGCAGGAATATGAACGCTTCAAGGCTGCCGCCGAAGGCATCGATGGCCTGAGCCGCGTCGGTCGTGATGTGGTGGTGCCCAGGCTTGACGCCCCAGAGGCCCGGGCGCGCAAGCTGCTACCAGACGTGCGTCTGTCCGAGTTGCTGCTGTCGATGGCCGAGGTGTTGCGCCGTGGCGACATGTTCGAAAGCCATCAGGTCAGCCGCGAGGCGCTGTCGACCCGCGAACGCATGAGCGATGTGCTGGAACGGCTCAAGGGCGGCGGTTTCGTGCCGTTCGTCGAGCTGTTCACCGCTGAAGAAGGGCGCCTGGGGGTGGTGGTGACCTTTATGGCGATCCTTGAATTGGTCAAGGAATCCCTGGTCGAGCTGGTGCAGAATGAGCCATTTGCCGCGATCCACGTGCGAGCGCGAGCCGAATAACGAGTCGAAACATGAACCTGACTGAACCCCGTGATCTGGCACCCTTGCTCGAAGCCTTTCTGTTGGCTTCGGGAAAACCGCAATCTCTGGAAAGCCTGTTCGAACTCTTCGAAGAAGGCGAGCGCCCGGAGCCGCCGGTGTTCAAGAAGGCCCTGACGATTCTGGCCAAGTCGTGCGATGGCCGCGCGTTTGAACTGAAGGAAGTGGCCTCGGGTTATCGCCTGCAAATTCGCGAGAAATTTGCGCCTTGGGTCGGGCGTCTGTGGGAAGAGCGCCCGCAGCGTTACTCCCGTGCCATGTTGGAAACCATGGCCCTGATCGCCTATCGCCAGCCGATTACCCGTGGCGAAATCGAAGACGTGCGGGGCGTGGCGGTCAACAGCAACATCGTCAAGACGCTGATGGAGCGCGAGTGGATCCGCATCGTCGGCTACCGCGACGTGCCCGGCAAACCGGCGATGTTCGCCACCACCAAGGCGTTCCTCGATCACTTCAACCTGAAAAACCTCGACGACCTGCCGCCGCTGGCGGAACTGCGCGAGCTGGAACCGGATCCGGTGCTCGATTTCGATGACGCGCCCGTACCTGCCGGTCTGCAAGAGTTGGCCGACGCCAGCGCCGAGCCGGAAGAGCCCAAGGAAGAAACCAGTTTCCACACGCTGTTGCTGGAACTGGACAGCATGGAGGAGGGGCTCAAGACCGACTTCGACGACTTGCTGCGTGATGGGGCGTCGCCTGAGTTCGATTCGGAACAGTCGGTTATCGAGCCAGAAATCGAAGCGGCACAGCCTGAGCCTGAGCCGGAAATTGAACCGGAGCAAGAAGACGACATCCTCGGCGTTGCCGAAGCCCGGGAAAAACTCCTGGCCGCCGTTGCCGCCCTCGAACAGCCGAAGCCCGAGCCCGAACTGTCGGACGAAGAGGCCGAAGCCCAGGCATTGGCCGAAGCCATCGAAGCCGAACGTCGCCAGTTCGAAGACTAACCACAAATTTTCGGGCACTGAATAACCTGTAGGAGCGGCGGTGCGGCGATCCGACTTGCCCGCGAAGAGGGAGTGTCAGTCGACATCTTTATTGGCTGGCCCACCGCTTTCGCGGGCAAGTCGGATCGCCGCACCGCCGCTCCTACAGGGTTATGTGTTCGCCGGAAAGCGGCGGACCGGTCAGCGGAAAAACAAATAACCTTGCATCGATCAGCTAGTCTCTGATGCGCAAACGCCCTCATGCGCGTATGATTCGCGACCCTTCGGCGATCCCTTCGCCCAAGTACCCAGTTTTCAGACCACACCGGGAGGTGCCCAGATGAGTATCAAAGACCAGCAAGACGACCAGCCAATCGGCCCAGCAGGCGAAAAACTGCAGAAAGTCCTCGCCCGTATCGGCGTCGGCTCGCGCCGTGACGTGGAAGCCTGGATCAGCCACGGCCGCATCAAGGTCAACGGCAAAGACGCCACCCTTGGCCAGCGCGTCGACATGCATGACGCCATCACCATCGATGGCAAGGTGATCAAGCGCGAAGAGGCCGCCGAATCGGTGCGCCGCGTGATCATGTACAACAAGCCCGACGGCGAGATCTGCACCCGTGTCGATCCGGAAGGCCGTCCGACCGTGTTCGACAAGATGCCGCGCCCTAAAGAGGGTCGCTGGATCAACATCGGTCGTCTGGACATCAACACCACCGGTCTGCTGATGTTCACCACTGACGGTGAACTGGCCAACCGTCTGATGCACCCGTCCTACGAGATGGACCGCGAGTACGCCGTGCGTGTACGCGGTGAAGTCGACGACGAGATGATCGAGCGTCTGAAGGCTGGCGTTGTCCTTGAAGATGGCCCGGCCAAGTTCACCGACATCAAGCAGGCGCCAGGCGGTGAAGGTTTCAACCACTGGTACCACTGCGTGGTGATGGAAGGTCGTAACCGTGAAGTGCGTCGCCTGTGGGAATCCCAGGGCCTGGTGGTCAGCCGTCTGAAGCGCGTGCGTTTCGGCCCGGTGTTCCTCAACTCCGACCTGCCGATGGGCCGCTGGCGTGAAATGAGCCAGTACGAAGTCGACATTCTGAGTGCCGAGGTCGGCCTGACACCGGTCGCGATGCCGCAGATGAACGCCAAGAGCAAGGACAAGCTTGACCGGATGCAGCGCAAATCCTCGCGTCCGATGGCCAAGACCGAGCGCGTGCGTACCCTGCGTCCGGCCGCTGGCGCAGCCGCCGCACCTGCCGCGCCACGTGCCAGCCGCGAGCCGCAGATCGAAGGCGAGCGTCCAGGGCGCAAGCCTGCTGCGCGTCAGGACGGCGAGCGCAGCGAGCGCGGTCCACGCACGCCACGTCCGGCCAACGGCCGTACAGAGCGTGGCGAAGGTCGTGGTACGCCGGTAGCCGATCGTCCGGCCGACACCAAGCGCCCGGCCAAGCCTGCACCGAAGCGTCCGGGGATCAAGCTGGTCGACGGCGACACGCCGTCGGGCAAGCGCCGTGGCGCACCGGCCGGTTCCGGCCAGCGTCCGGGCTTTGGGCGTCGCAAGCCGGAATAATCGGCTGAGCGCTTCATAAAAAACGCCAATCCTTCGGGTTGGCGTTTTTTTTGGCCTGGCTTTATGTCTGTGTCGTTTTTGAGGCCGCCTTCGCGGGCAAGCCCGCTCCCACAGAGGTTGTGGTTGTTCACAAAGTTGCGTGTGCACCTTCATACCCTGTGGGAGCGGGCTTGCCCGCGAAAGCGCCAGTCGCCGTACCGGGATGTCCGAAGTGGAAAGCCAGAATTACATGCTGTAAAGAAATCATGACGAAATCAACAGATTAACCCCATGAAATCGCCCCTCCTCGAATGTTGTAAGAAAATTCTTACGCGTCATTACCTTGCATCCTTCTCTCAACGCTCTAGCCCGCTTGTTTCATCGCGCCATGCAGGGTGTTATGCGCGCCATGCCTGTCGTGCAGGTGCATAACAAAAAGGAGGCGCAATGAACGCCGTATACCATCTCCATCTCTCTGCGAGAGGCGGTTTTCCTGCCTTTCCCGTCGATGATCCGCAAGGATCTGACCCATTTTTTGCAGCCGCCCGAGCTCCTCGGGGCGGACACAGGCAATCCCGGCCATAGACACGCTTGTCCAGCGGGTCTGGCAGCAGGGGGTTACGGGTGTACAATGCGCCGCGTTTTACCTGTGACCTCCTGCGCATCTGCGCAAACCTCAAGGCTATCCGCCTTGTTCACTCCGTCGCGTCACGAGCGTGTCGGGTTCGATTTCGTCACAGATAAAAACAAACAGGTGACGCATGACCGTTGTAATTACGCTGAACTCCTGGTGCCTGCGCTGGGGTTTGATCGGTGCCGCTTAACGCCTTTCCTGAGCAGCAACGTCTACTGAACATCATCAAACCTTGCGTGAGACCCTTTTCATGAGTGGACAAAACCCGCAATCAGGCGAGCTGAAACGCGGCCTGAAAAATCGCCACATTCAATTGATCGCCCTCGGTGGCGCGATCGGTACCGGTTTGTTCCTCGGCTCGGCCGGGGTACTGAAGTCCGCCGGCCCGTCGATGATCCTCGGCTATGCCATCTGCGGCTTCATCGCCTTCATGATCATGCGCCAACTGGGCGAAATGATCGTCGAAGATCCAGTGGCCGGTTCCTTCAGCCACTTCGCGCACAAATACTGGGGCGGCTTTGCTGGCTTCCTGTCGGGCTGGAACTGCTGGATTCTGTACATTCTGGTGGGCATGTCCGAGCTGACGGCCGTCGGCAAGTACATCCACTACTGGGCGCCGGACATCCCGACCTGGGTCTCTGCAGCTGCCTTCTTCGTACTGATCAACGCGATCAACCTGGCCAACGTCAAAGTGTTCGGCGAGGCCGAGTTCTGGTTCGCGATCATCAAGGTCGTGGCGATCGTCGGCATGATCGCCCTGGGCAGTTACCTGCTGGTCAGCGGCAATGGCGGCCCGCAAGCGGCGGTCAGCAACCTGTGGTCCCACGGTGGCTTCTTCCCGAACGGCGTCAGCGGTCTGGTGATGGCCATGGCGTTTATCATGTTTTCCTTCGGTGGTCTGGAAATGCTCGGTTTCACCGCAGCTGAAGCCGACAAGCCGAAAACCGTGATCCCGAAAGCCATCAACCAGGTGATCTACCGGATCCTGATTTTCTACATCGGTGCACTGATCATCCTGCTGTCGTTGACTCCATGGGACAGCTTGCTGACCACCCTGAACGCCTCCGGTGACTCCTACAGCGGTAGCCCGTTCGTGCAAGTGTTCTCGATGCTGGGCAGCAACACCGCTGCGCACATCCTCAACTTCGTGGTTCTGACCGCTGCCTTGTCGGTGTACAACAGCGGCACCTACTGCAACAGCCGCATGCTGCTGGGCATGGCTGAGCAGGGCGACGCGCCGAAGGGCCTGGCGAAGATCGACAAGCGTGGCGTGCCAGTGCGTTCGATCCTGGCCTCGGCCGCCGTGACCCTGATCGCGGTACTGCTGAACTACCTGATCCCGCAAAACGCGCTGGAACTGCTGATGTCGCTGGTGGTGGCCACCCTGGTGATCAACTGGGCGATGATCAGCTACTCGCACTTCAAGTTCCGCCAGCACATGAACAAGACCAAACAGACGCCGCTGTTCAAGGCCTTGTGGTACCCATACGGGAACTACGTCTGCCTGGCGTTCGTGGTGTTCATCCTTGGCGTGATGCTGTTGATTCCGGGGATTCAGACATCGGTGTATGCGATTCCGGTGTGGCTGGTGTTCATGTGGGTCTGCTACGGCATCAAGAACAAGCGCAGTGCTCAGCGTGCCTTGCAGGCCGCAGTGGAGTAACTCCGCGCAGAAACAACAAACCCGGCCAAGTGCCGGGTTTGTCGTTTCTGCACTTCACACACACATCCCCTGTAGGAGCGAGCCTGCTCGCGATGGTGGTGGGTCAGCAAAGGTTATGCTGACTGATACGGCCTCATCGCGAGCAGGCTCGCTCCTACAGGGGCCGCATTCCTCCAATCGTTTCGCGGTATCCTGCACGTTCTGAATACGGACGCTTTTCCATGCTGGTGATTTCCAACAACGTGCACCTGCCGGATGCCGAGATCGAGTTGACGGCCATTCGCGCCCAGGGGGCCGGTGGGCAGAACGTCAACAAGGTTTCCAGTGCCGTGCACCTGCGCTTCGACATTCCGGCGTCGTCCTTGCCCGAGTTCTACAAGGAGCGGCTGCTGGCGCTGCGCGACAGTCGCATCACCAGCGACGGTGTGTTGATCATCAAGGCCCAGCAGTACCGGACGCAGGAGCAGAACCGTGCCGATGCGCTGGAACGTTTGATAGAGCTGATCCAGAGTGCCACCAAGGTCGAAAAGAAACGCCGCCCGACCAAGCCGACGCTCGGCTCAAAAACCCGTCGGCTCGAATCCAAATCCAAGCGAGGCAACATCAAGGCCGGGCGCGGCAAGGTCGATTTCTAACGCACGTCTCGCGTTTCGCGTTGCTTCGGCGCCTGCCGGTACAGGTAGACGCTGAGCGCAAGACCGCTGAGCGCGGCCAGTGCGGCGAACAGGAAGATCGAAGCAAAGCCGAATCCCGCCGCAATCGCACCGGCCAATGGCCCGGTGATCCCCAGCGACAAATCGATGAATAGCGAATAAGCACCCACCGCCGCACCACGGCTGGAGGCGGGCACCAGATTGACCGCTTCCACGCCCAGCGCCGGAAACACCAGCGAAAAACCGAACCCGCTCAGCGCCGCGCCCGCCAGTGCCCAATGAGCGTCGGGTGCCAGCCACAGCAGCAACAGGCCCAGGGTCTCCACCGACAGGCAGGCAATCGCCACGCGAAAGCCACCGAGACGGTTGATCAGGTTGCCGAACAGCAAGCGCGCGCCGATGAAGCTGGCGCCGAACAGGCTCAGGCACAGCACCGCGTTGTCCCAGTGTTGCGTGGCGTAATACAGAGTGATGAAGGTGGCGATGGTGCCGAAACCAATGGAACCCAAGGCCAGGCCACAGCCGTGGGGGAAGACCCGCCCGAGCACATGCATGAACGGCAGGCGCTCACCGGTAACGATTGGTGCGGCGGTTTTCGGCCAGGCCAGCAGCAGGCCGAGCACGGCCAGCAACACAATGCTCACGCCCATGCTCCACAAGCCCAGTCGATGGACGAGCAACACCCCCAAGGGCGCGCCGACAGCCAGTGCACCATAGCTGGCGATACCGTTCCATGAGATGACTTTGGCCGTGTTCGCCGCGCCGACGCGGCCGATGCCCCAGCCAATCGAGCCCGAGCCCACCAGGCTTTCCGCGCTGCCGAGCACCAGACGGCCGATCAACAGGCTGAACAGGCTCAAGGCCGGCAGGTTCTGGGTCCAGGCCGAGACCAGCATGAACACACCGCTCAAGCCGCAACCGGCCAGGCCATACATCACAGCCAGCTTGCTGCCCTTGTTGTCGATGATCTTCCCGGCATAGGGGCGGCTGAGCAGGGTGGCCAGGTATTGCACGCTGATCACCAGGCCCGCGATCACCGCGCCGAAGCCCAGGTCGCTGTGGACGTAGCCGGGCAATACGGCCAAGGGAATGCCGATGTTCAGGTAGCCGATAAAGGTAAACAGGACGATGGAAACAACTTGCAGCGTGACCGCCAGGGGGCGCTGGTTTTCAGACATGGGTAAAGGTCCACGGTAAAGCAGGATAGATAGGCTGCTTATGATAGCGGTGTGGACAGTCGCAGGTTGTGAAAAAGTAAAACTATTTGCCGGGCGCTGTCATTCAGGTTTGACGGGAGCGACCAGCTGCGTGGTGACCAGGGCGGCCAGCGCATTTTCCTGGGTGCCGAAGCGGGCGAGCAAGGCGGTTTGTTTCTCGGGAGAGAGGCGATTCCAGATCTCGATCATTTTCTCGGCGGTGCCGATCAGGACGCTGGCCTGCGCTTCGCTGAATTCATCGGTCATGGATAGAGTTCTCGTTTCAGGCAGTGTGGAAAGCGCATGTTAGCGCTTTCCACACGGTCTGTACGGCGGGTGTTTCAGTCTTCTCTGTCAGCCTGGCGGCTGTCAGTGGCTTCTTTCGGCTCGGGCTGTTGGGCTCCGGCTTGCTGCGTGGTCGTCTGCTCAGGTTCGTGCAGGCTTGGGAAGGGGAGATTAGGAATCTCGTGCATAGTCGCGCTCCTCGCTAAGTCTGTTGATAGATCTGGTAGATCCGCGCTTTAAAAAAAGCCTGGGCAGGATACCGCACTGAAAATGACAAACGGACTTTTATATCCATTTGTTTCGACGGATGGGGTTGTATAGACAGATCGATAACACTGGCGCAGAAATAATTGTAGGAGTGAGCCTGCTCGCGATAGCGGTGTATCAGTCAACATCAATGTTGAATGACACTCTGCTATCGCGAGCAGGCTCGCTCCTACGGGGGATTTGCAGTGTTTGAAGGTTATTTGCAGACCTTCGCAATCGCCTCGGCCAGCAGATCCAAACGCGTGGCATCAATACCTGCGACGTTAGCCCGTCCCGAACTGACCATATACACGCTGTGGTTGTCCCGCAGGTTCTTCACTTGCTCAGGCGACAACCCGGTATAGGAGAACATCCCGCGTTGCACGCCAATGTGCGCGAAGCGCTCGCGCAAACCGTGAGGCTCCAGCGCTTCCACCAGACCGCTGCGCAGTTGGGCGATACGCAGGCGCATGGCTTCCACTTCGTCAGCCCAGAGGTTTTTCAGCTCCGGATCAGCGAGGATGGTCGCGACCACGGCCGCCCCGTGATCCGGCGGCGTCGACCACAGGTTGCGGGCAATGTTGGCCAGTTGGCTGCGAATGTCGGTGAGCTTGTCGGCGGTTTTCGCGCAGACAATCAGTGCGCCGGTGCGGTCGCGGTACAGGCCGAAGTTCTTCGAGCAAGAGCTGGTGATCAGCAGTTCCGGCAACTCGGCGGCGAACAGCCGGGTCGACCAGGCATCCTGCTCCAGGCCATCGCCGAATCCTTGATACGCGAAGTCGATCAATGGCAGCAGTTCGCGCTTGCGTACCACCTCCAGTACCCTCTGCCAGTCATCCTGGGACAGGTCGAAACCGGTCGGGTTATGGCAGCAGGCGTGCAGCAAGACCACGTCACCCTTGGGCGCTTCATTGAGCGCCGCCAGCATGCCATCGACGTCGAGCCGGTTGTCACTGCCCACGTACGGGTAGTGGCTGACCTTGACCTTGGCTGCCGCAAAAATCGTTTCGTGGATCGGCCAGGTCGGGTTGCTCAGCCACACGCCGCGGCCCGGCAGGCATTGGGCGATAAAGTCCGCGCTCAGGCGCAGCGCACCCGTGCCACCCGGTGTCTGGGTGGCGCCGGCGCGTTGTGTGCTGATCAGCTTCGAGTCGGCACCCAGCACCAGCTCATTGATCGCTTTGCCGAACGCCGGCTCGCCGTGACCGCCGATGTAGGTCTTGGTGGACTGACTGTCCACCAGACGTTGCTCGGCAAGCTTCACCGATTCAAGAATCGGTGTCAGGCCCTGGGCGTCTTTGTAGACACCCACGCCCAAATCGAACTTGCGTGGGTTCGGGTCCTGCGCGTAGGCCTCCATCAGGCCGAGGATCGGGTCGCCAGGTACTCGACCGATGGCGTCGAAATGCATTACTTGCGCCCCTCAGCGTCCTTGGCTACTTCGTCAGTGCGCGCAGCCATGATGAAGTCGTTGCGGTGCAGGCCCTTGATCGAGTGGCTCCACCAGGTCACGGTGACTTTGCCCCACTCGGTCAGCAGGCCCGGGTGATGGCCTTCGGCCTCGGAGATTTCACCGACGGCGTTGGTGAACGCCAGGGCGTGCTTGAAGTTCTTGAACAGGAAGACTTTTTCCAGCTGCATGATGCTGTCGCGTACTTCGATGTTCCAGTCCGGGATCTGCTTGATCAGGATCGGCAGTTCTTCATCGCTGACTTGTGGGGCGTCGGCGCGGCAGGCTTCGCAATGGGCTTGAGTTAATGCGGTCATGATGTGTTCCTGAAATCGAATGTTGGGAAATCGGCCCTCAGTTCTACCACGCTAATCCAAAGCGATGGTTTCTGACAGACTCACTTGATTCTAAAAGCGGCGGATCACGCGGCTTTTGGTTTTGGCGGAAATTTCGGTGTGTGCAGACCCATCTGCATCGCTTGCTTGACCATGCCCATGATGTCTTCGTGAGCGAGGTCGAACAGACGCTTGAGATTTGGCAACGCGAAGTACAGTGGCTGCAAGATATCGATGCGGTAGGGCGTGCGCATGCATTCCAGCGGATCGAACGCCTGATGCTCAGGCTCGTCCGACAGGCAATACACGGTCTCTTTCGGAGAAGACAGAATGCCGCCGCCGTAGATGCGCTGGCCTTGCGGGGTGTCGACCAGGCCGAACTCGATGGTCATCCAGTACAGGCGCGCCAGGTACACACGTTCCTCCTTGGACGCCTTGAGGCCGAGTTTGCCGTAGGTGTGGGTGAATTCGGCGAACCACGGGTTGGTCAGCAGCGGGCAGTGGCCGAAGATCTCGTGGAAAATGTCCGGCTCTTGCAGGTAGTCCAGTTCTTCGCGGGTACGAATGAAGGTCGCCACCGGAAACTGCTTGCTGGCCAGCAATTCGAAAAAAGTCTGGAAGGGAATCAGTGCGGGAACCCGGGCAACTTGCCAGCCGGTGGTTTCACCGAGGACCTTGTTGATTTCGCCGAGTTGAGGAATGCGGTCGTGGGGCAGACCGAGTTTTTCGATACCGTCCAGGTACTCCTGGCACGCACGCCCTTCGATCACCTTCAGTTGACGGGTGATCAGCGTGTTCCACACCGCGTGTTCTTCGGCGGGGTAGTCGATAAAACCTTGCGCATCGGGCTCGCGAGCCACGTATTGCGTCTGCTTCATGCTGCTCTCCTGCTAGGGGATTTCGTTCTTGTTATGTACTGCTATGGACCTAGAAATACTCCATCAATTGCATCGTTGCAGCAGGTGAGCGGCGTCCTGTGCGGGAAAACCCCTTAATTATCGTAAAGATTTCGTTACGTATCGGCCGTCATCGCGCAGATGTTGAGATTGGTGGGTGGGAAAAGCCCTACATCTGTCACATAATCTTGACGACTATCTGAGCGCCTCAGCAGAAATTATCCCTGCGCACCTTACTCACCGTTTTTTCAGGCCATTTATATGCGTATCAAAGTCCACTGCCAGAACCGCATCGGCATCCTGCGCGACATTCTCAATCTGCTGGTGGAGTACGGGATCAACGTGGCCCGCGGTGAGGTGGGTGGTGAGCATGGCAACGCCATTTACCTGCATTGCCCGAACCTGATCAACATTCAGTTCCAGGCCTTGCGCCCGAAATTCGAAGCGATTGCCGGGGTCTTTGGCGTCAAGCGTGTAGGGCTGATGCCCAGCGAGCGTCGGCACATGGAGCTCAACGCTCTGCTCGGTGCGCTGGAGTTTCCGGTGCTGTCGATCGACATGGGCGGTTCCATCGTCGCGGCCAACCGGGCAGCGGCGCAGTTGCTCGGGGTGCGGGTCGACGAAGTGCCGGGGATTCCCCTGTCGCGCTACGCCGAGGATTTCGATTTGCCGGAACTGGTGCGCGCCAACAAGTCGCGGATCAACGGGCTGCGGGTCAAGGTCAAGGGTGACGTGTTCCTGGCCGACATCGCGCCACTGCAATCGGAGCATGACGACAGCGAAGCCATGGCCGGTGCGGTGCTGACGTTGCATCGAGCGGACCGGGTGGGCGAGCGCATCTACAACGTGCGCAAGCAGGAATTGCGTGGCTTCGACAGCATCTTCCAAAGCTCGAAAGTCATGGCCGCCGTGGTGCGCGAAGCGCGGCGCATGGCGCCACTGGATGCGCCGCTGTTGATCGAAGGGGAGACCGGCACCGGCAAAGAGTTGCTGGCGCGGGCCTGCCATTTGGCCAGTCCTCGTGGGCAGTCGCCGTTGATGGCACTCAATTGCGCAGGTCTGCCGGAGTCCATGGCCGAGACGGAGTTGTTCGGTTACGGCCCGGGTGCCTTTGAGGGGGCGCGGGCCGAAGGCAAGCTCGGGTTGCTGGAGCTGACGGCGGGCGGCACGCTGTTTCTCGATGGCGTCGGCGAAATGAGCCCGCGCTTGCAGGTGAAGTTGCTGCGCTTTTTGCAGGACGGTTGCTTCCGTCGTGTGGGCAGTGATGAAGAGGTCTACCTTGATGTGCGGGTGATCTGCGCGACCCAGGTCGATCTGTCTGAACTGTGCGCTCGCGGTGAGTTCCGCCAGGACCTCTATCACCGCTTGAATGTGTTGTCGCTGCACATCCCGCCGCTGCGCGAATGCCTCGACGGCTTGACGCCGCTGGTGGAGCACTTCCTCGATCAGGCCAGCCGGCAGATTGGTTGCCCGCTGCCCAAACTCGCCCCGGCGGCCATGGAGCGGCTCAGTCACTACCATTGGCCGGGCAACGTGCGGCAACTGGAGAACGTGCTGTTCCAGGCTGTTTCTTTGTGCGACGGTGGGACGGTCAAGGCCGAGCACATTCGTTTGCCGGACTATGGTGTGCGCCAACCCCTTGGCGATTTTTCGCTGGAGGGTGGGTTGGACGAGATCGTCGGGCGTTTCGAAAAAGCCGTGTTGGAGCGGCTGTATTCCGAGCATCCGAGCAGTCGGCAATTGGGCAAGCGGCTCGGGGTTTCGCATACCACCATTGCCAACAAGTTGCGTGAGTACGAAGTCGGTAAGGACAGCAGCATTTAAGATCAAAAGATCGTCCGATCGCGGCCCGAGCCTTCGGCAGCTCCTACAGAGATCAATGTAGGAGCTGCCGAAGGCTCGGGCCGCGATCCATTGCCGCGAAGCGGCATGACACCGCCGGTTTTTCGTCTCTGATACAAATCACAAATCCCCTCTGAATCCCCAAAGTCCCCTGTTTGCCGGGCCTGGCGCCGCCAAAAACAAGTTGGTCTGCAAATTGCTTATGGCTCAGCAGTACAGCAGTGGGCGGCAAACGTCCGGCAGGCAGAGGAAAGAGTGTGGACAAGTACCTTTATGTGGCAATGACCGGCGCCAGCCAGAATGCACTGGCGCAAAAGGCGCATGCCAACAACCTCGCGAACATCTCCACCAACGGCTTCCAGAAAGACCTGGAGCAGGCCCGTTCGATGCCGGTGTTCGGTGACAGCTTTCCGGCGCGTGCGTTTGCCATGTCCGAACGCCCGGCCACCGATTTCTCCCCTGGCTCACTGGTGGAAACCGGCCGCGACCTCGACGTTGCCGTGCAAGGCAACGGCTGGATTGCCGTACAGAATCCCGATGGCGGTGAAAGCTATGTGCGCACCGGCAGCCTGAACGTTGACGCCCTGGGCGTGCTGCGCGCCGGCAACGGCATGCCGGTCATGGGCAATGGCGGGCCGATTGCGGTGCCGCCGGAGCAGCAGATCGAAGTCGGAGAGGACGGCACCATCAGCATCCGTGCGATGGGCGAAGGTCCCCGGGTGATGGCTGAAGTCGACCGCATCAAGCTGGTCAACCCGGACCTCAAGAACATGACCAAGGGCCTGGATGGTTCGATCCACACCAAGGACGGCGCGCCTGCGCAGGCCGATGCCGGCGTCAAGCTGGTGTCCGGGTTCCTCGAGTCGAGCAACGTCAATGCCGTGGAAGAGATGACCTCGGTTCTGGCTTTGTCCAAGCAGTTCGAGCTGCACATCAAGATGATGAACACCGCCAAAGACGATGACCAGGCCATGGCTCGGGTCTTGCAGATCAGCTAATTACCAGAACGTCGCGCCGTAAAACAGGCGCACGAGGAGAATCGAATGCTTCCGGCTCTATGGGTTGCCAAGACAGGCCTGTCCGCTCAGGACACCAACCTGACCACCATTTCCAACAACCTGGCCAACGTGTCGACCACGGGTTTCAAACGTGACCGCGCCGAGTTCCAGGACCTGCTCTACCAGATCAAGCGCCAGCCAGGCGCCCAGTCGACCCAGGACAGCGAACTGCCGTCGGGTCTGCAACTGGGTACCGGTGTGCGCATCGTCGGCACCCAGAAAAATTTCACCGCCGGCAGCCTGCAAACCACCGAGCAGCCACTGGACATGGCCATCGACGGTCGCGGTTTCTTTCAGATCCTGCAACCGGATGGCACCACGTCCTACACCCGTGACGGTACGTTCCACCTGGACTCCAACGGCCAGATCGTCAACGCCAGCGGCTTTGCCCTGGAGCCGGCGATTGTCATTCCGAACGACGCGCAGACCTTCACGGTCGGCCGCGACGGCACCGTGTCCATCACCGTTGCCGGCAACCCGGCTGCCCAGGTGATCGGCAACCTGCAAACCGCCGACTTCATCAACCCGGCCGGCCTGCAGGCAGTGGGCAACAACCTGTTCCTGGAAACCGCCGCCAGTGGCGCGCCGCAAGTCGGCACTCCGGGTCTGAACGGTTTCGGCACCACGCTGCAGAACACCCTGGAAACGTCCAACGTCAGCACCGTTGAGGAGATGGTCAACATGATCACCACCCAGCGCGCCTACGAGATGAACTCCAAGGTGATCTCCACCGCCGACCAGATGCTCTCGTTCGTAACGCAGAATCTGTAATCAAGTCTATGTGCGGCCATGAGGCTGCCTGCAACACCGTGAGGTAGGGTCATGAATCGCTATGTATCTGTTCTGGCACTGAGTGGGATCACCGCGCTCGCAGGTTGCGTGCCTGCGACGCCCAAGCCCAATGACCCTTACTACGCGCCGGTGTTGCCGCGTACGCCATTGCCGGCGGCGGCGAACAACGGCTCGATCTATCAGGCCGGTTTCGAACAGAACCTCTACAGCGACCGCAAGGCGTTCCGGATCGGTGACATCATCACCATCACCCTGAACGAAAGGACCCAGGCCAGCAAAAACGCCAACTCGCAAATTGGCAAGAACAGCAAGGCCAGCATCGGCCTGACCTCGCTGTTCGGCTCCACGCCCAACACCAACAATCCGTTTGGCAGTGGTGACCTGAGTCTGGACGCCAGCTATGAAGGCGACCGCGCGACCAAGGGCGACAGCAAGGCAGCCCAGGGCAACACCCTGACCGGCTCGATCACCGTGACCGTCGCCGATGTGTTGCCCAACGGCATCATCGCGGTACGCGGCGAGAAGTGGATGACGCTCAACACTGGCGATGAGCTGGTGCGGATTGCCGGCCTTGTTCGCGCCGATGACATCTCTACCGACAACACCGTGTCGTCGACTCGTGTCGCCGATGCGCGCATCACCTACTCGGGCACCGGTTCGTTCGCCGATGCGAGTCAGCCAGGCTGGTTCGACCGTTTCTTCCTCAGCCCGCTGTTCCCTTTCTAGGTGGTCCGTTTGAATCTTAAACACCTCATGGTGGCCGCCTTGATGCTGTCCGCCGCGTTCAACGCGCACGCCGAGCGCCTGAAGGACATCGCCAGCATTTCCGGCGTGCGTTCCAACCAGTTGATCGGTTACGGCCTGGTGGTCGGGCTTAACGGCACCGGTGACCAGACGACGCAAACTCCGTTCACCCTGCAGACCTTCAACAACATGCTCTCGCAGTTCGGCATCAAGGTGCCGCCGGGTTCGGGCAACGTGCAGTTGAAGAACGTCGCGGCGGTGTCGATCAGTGCCGATTTGCCGGCGTTCGCCAAGCCGGGGCAGCAGGTCGACATCACCGTTTCGTCCATCGGTAACTCCAAGAGCTTGCGCGGCGGCACCTTGCTGCTGACACCGCTCAAGGGTATCGACGGCAACGTCTATGCGGTGGCTCAGGGCAACCTGGTAGTCGGTGGTTTCGATGCGGAAGGTCGCGACGGCTCGAAGATCACCGTCAACGTTCCGTCGGCCGGTCGCATCCCCGGTGGTGCCTCGGTGGAGCGTGCGGTGCCGAGCGGTTTCAACCAGGGCAACAGCCTGACGCTGAACCTCAACCGTTCCGACTTCACCACCGCCAAGCGCATCGTCGACAAGATCAACGACATGCTCGGCCCTGGCGTGGCCCAGGCCATCGACGGCGGTTCGATTCGCGTCACCGCGCCGCTCGATCCAAGCCAGCGTGTCGACTACCTGTCGATCCTGGAAAATCTCGAAATCGATCCGGGCCAGGCGGTGGCGAAAGTCATCATCAACTCCCGCACCGGCACTATCGTGATCGGCCAGAACGTCAAGGTTTCTCCGGCCGCCGTCACCCACGGTAGCCTGACCGTGACCATCACCGAAGACCCGATCGTCAGCCAGCCCGGCCCACTGTCCAATGGCACGACGGCGGTGGTGCCGCGTTCGAAGGTCAACGCCCAGCAGGAAGCCAAGCCGATGTTCAAGTTCGGCCCGGGCACCACCCTCGACGAGATCGTGCGGGCGGTGAACCAGGTCGGCGCGGCACCGGGTGACTTGATGGCCATCCTCGAAGCGCTGAAGCAGGCAGGCGCCCTGCAAGCCGACCTGATCGTGATCTGAGGACGGCCATCGTGGATATGCGCAAGAGTGGTCTGGTCAGCAGCAGCGATTCGGGCTCCTATTCGGACCTCAATCGTCTGAATCAGCTCAAGGTCGGCGACACGAACAGCGATGGCAACATGCGCAAGGTGGCGCAGGAGTTCGAGTCGCTGTTCCTCGGGGAAATGCTCAAGTCGATGCGCTCGGCCACCGAAGCATTGGGTCAGGACAATCCGATGAACACCCCGGCGGCCAAGCAGTACCAGGAAATGTACGACCAGCAGCTGGCCGTCTCCATGTCCCGCGAGGGCGGTGGTATCGGCCTGGCGGACGTGCTGATGCGCCAGATGTCGAAGAACAAACCGCTGGCTCCGGGCGAGGCCGCCGCCGCGTCGGCGGCCAGGCAAGAAGCGGCGAAAGCGGCTGCACAAACGCCGGTGGCGGCTGGCACGGTTGCGCTCAACGGGCCGTTGTCGCGGGTCAACGGCCAGCGTCCGTTGTGGGCCTCGCGCTCGGTCCATGCGCAGCAAGAGGCGGGCGAGGGCGCTCATCGCAATGACATGGTGCTGATCAATCAGCGGCGCCTGGCATTGCCGCCGAAGCTGGCTGATCGTCTGTTGGCCGGGCTGGTGCCTTCGGCGACGACCACCGCTGTGGCAGTCAATAAAACGCAGTTGCCGGAGCGCACGGCCTCTACCGGTTCGGGTCCGTTGTACAACGGCGACTGGCTGGCGAACGCACAGCAATCCTCCGCGGGCGGCATGCAGATTTACGGTCGCGCCATGGCGCAGATTCCTCTGGCGCCACCGAAGAAGGCTTTCAGCTCCGCCGACGATTTCGTCAACACCATGTTGCCGATGGCCAAGGACGCGGCGGCCCGGATCGGTGTCGATCCACGTTACCTGGTGGCCCAGGCGGCCCTGGAAACGGGTTGGGGCAAGTCGGTCATGCGCCAGCAGGACGGCAGCAGCAGCCACAACCTGTTCGGCATCAAGGCCGGCAACAGCTGGCAGGGCAATTCGGCGCGGGCGATCACCAGCGAATTCCGCAATGGGCAGATGGTCAAGGAGACGGCCGAGTTCCGCTCCTACGATTCCTACAAGGACAGTTTCCATGACCTTGTGACTTTGCTGCAGACCAATAATCGCTATCAAGATGTCGTGAAGTCGGCCGATAACCCAGAACAGTTTGTACGCGAGTTGCAGAAGGCCGGTTACGCAACCGACCCGGACTACGCAAGCAAGATTTCGCAGATAGCCAAGCAGATGACGAGTTACCAGAACTACGCTGCGGCGGGCGTTTCCACCACGCCTTTATAGGCACAAGGTATAAGGTCTGAACCATGAGTTTGCTCAATATCGGGATGTCGGGGCTGAGTGCTGGCCATAACTCGTTGGTGACGACCGGCAACAACATTGCCAACGTCGACACCGCCGGGTACTCGCGCCAGCAATCTGTGCAGAGCACCAAAGGCTCGATTCAGTACGGCAACGTGTTCATCGGTACCGGCACAACGCTGGCCGATGTGCGTCGCGTGTATAACTCGTATCTCGATTCGCAGCTGCGTACCGCTACCTCGCTCGACAGCGAAGCTACGTCGTACAACGCACAGGCCACGCCGCTGGACGCCACGCTTTCCGATTCCAACACCGGGCTGACCGGTGTGCTGCAAAAATTCTTCACCTCGATGCAAGGCGTTTCGACCTCGGCCACCGACGACACGTCCCGCCAGTCGGTGCTGACCGGTGCCCAGGCCTTGTCCGCCCGCTTCAATTCGATTGCCAAGCAGTTGAACGACCAGAACACCAACCTGAACGGCAGCCTGGGCGACATGGCGGACCAGGTGAACAAGCTGTCCACCACGATTGCCACACTCAACCAGAAGATTTCCGAGCTCTCCACCGGCACCAACCAGCCAAACGACCTGCTGGACTCGCGCAACGAAGCCGTGCGCCAACTGTCCGAGCTGGTCGGTACCCAGGTGGTCGAGCGCGGCAACAGCTACGACGTCTACATCGGCAGCGGCCAGCCACTGGTGGTCGGCAACACCACCAATACACTGCAAACCGTGCCAGGCAAGGACGATCCATCGCGCATGGCGCTACAGCTCAACCGTGGCTCCAGCACCATCGACGTGACCTCGGTGGTCAGCGGCGGTGAAATCGGCGGCCTGTTGACGTATCGCAAGGAAGTCCTCGACCCTTCGCTCAATGAGCTGGGGCGCGTGGCACTGGTGGTGGCCGACCAGATCAACAGCCAGCAGGCGCAAGGCATCGACAAGAACGGTGATTTCGGCGCGGCGATCTTCAACAACATCAACAGTGCCGCGCTGGTCAGTCAGCGTAGCATTGCGGCGGCAGGCAACAGTGCCGGCTCCGGCAACCTGGATGTCACCATCAAGGACACCGGCAAGCTGACCACCAGCGACTATCAGGTGACGTTCACCAGCGCGACCAACTACACCGTCAAGCGCTCGGACGGCACCGACATGGGCGCGTTCAGCACCACGACGACCCCGGCTCCGGTAATCGACGGTTTCAGCCTGAACCTGAACGGCGGTGCGCTGAGCGCCGGCGATTCGTTCAAGGTGACGCCGACCCGTGGCGCGGCGACCAGTATCCAGACCGTGCTCACCGACCCGAAAAAAATCGCGGCCGCAGCACCGTTGACCGGCGTGACCACTGCCAACAACACCGGCACCTACACCCAGCCGACACTGACCAGCACCCTCGACATCTACAACCCGACGGCCCAGGCAGAAATGCAGACCGCGCTCAAGAACTCGACGCCGGTCAAACTGGTGTTCGGCGCGGCCAGCGGCGGTAGCCAGAGCTACAACATGGTCGATGCCAAGGGCAATTCGATCGGCACCGGCACCATCGTTCCCGGCCAGAGCAACACGCTGAATCTGAAAGTGGGCATGCTCGATGCCAGCGGTGCTCCGGTCATGGACACCAGCGTCACGCCAGCCGTGCAGAAGACCTTCACCGTGCAGACCACGGTCGGCGCCACGCCAGCCAGCGGCGAAAGCTTCACCATCAACCTGACTGGCGCGGCGTCTTCGGACAACCGCAACGCTCAGGCGCTGGTGGGGCTGCAAACCAGACAGACCGTAGACACCGGCACGGCGAGCAAGGGTATCAGCCTGACCGATGCCTACAACAAACTGGTGACCAACGTCGGCGCCAAGGCTGCCCAGGGCAAGTCCGACAGCGACGCCACCACGGCGATCCTGGACAACGCCAAAGGGGCACGGGATTCGAACTCCGGGGTCGACCTGGATGAAGAAACCGGCAACCTGGTCAAGTACCAGCAGTACTACACCGCGTCTTCGCAGATCATCAAGGCTGCGCAGGAAATTTTCACCACGCTGATCAACAGCCTTTAAGGAGTCGTAATTCATGCGCATTTCCACCGCCCAGTATTACGAAATCACCGCTGCCAACTACCAGCGCAACTTCAACAAGGCCATCGCGACCAGCAACGAAATCAGCAGCCAGATCCGCGTCAACACTGCCGCCGATGATCCGATCGGTGCCGGTCGTTTGCTGCAACTGGGTCAGCAGAGCGCGATGCTTGATCAGTACGGCACCAACATCAACACCACCAAGAGTGCGTTGAGCCTGCAGGAAACGACGCTCGACTCCATCGGTACCGCTTTGCAGCGCGCCAAGGAACTGGCCCTCGCCGCCAGCAATGGCATTGCCACCGACGCGGACCGCAAGGCCTATGCGTCAGAGCTGGGCCAGATCCAGCAACAAGTGCTGGGCCTGATGAACGCCAAGGATGCCAGCGGCAACTACGTGTTCTCCGGTTCGAAAACCGACACCGCGCCTTACTCGAAAAACTCGGACGGCACCTACAGCTACAACGGTGACCAGACCACCATCGACCTTGGCATTGGCGATGGCATGACGGTCGGGACCAACACCACTGGCTGGAGTGCGTTCCAGCAGACCATCAACACCAGTCGCACCCAGACCACCATGACCGCTCCGGTGGTGGATGACGGTCGCGTGGTGCTGTCCAACGGTACGGTCGGCACCAGCTCCACCTACAACGCGAAGTTCACTGGCGGCCAGCCCTACACCGTCAGTTTCCTCAGCAGCACCCAGTTGAAGATCACCGACTCGCTGGGCAACGACGTGACCGCCGAAGCCAGTCAGAACGGCCTGGTCAGTAACTCCAATGGCGCCAACCAGACGGTCAGTTTCCGTGGCGTCGACCTGAAGTTGAACATCAACCTCAAAACCGGTGATACCAACCCGGATGCGGTGATCGCCGGCCATACTTTCAATCTGTCTTCCACGTCGGACACCTTCAACACGTCGCGCAGCGCCGGTAACTCGTCAACCGCGGTCATCACCGGTTCCAGCGTGACCAACCCGATGGATTACGCCAACGCCTTCCCGTCGGGCGGGGCGATCCTCAAGTTCACCAGTGCCAGCAATTTCGACCTGTATGCCGCGCCGATCACCGCCGACAGCAAACCGGTTTCGTCGGGCACAGTGGCGGGCGGCAACGCCACCGCAGCAGGCGTGACCTTTGCCCTGGGCGGTGGCGCCCCGGCGTCCGGCGACCAGTTCGTGATTCAGTCCAACAACCATCAGACCCAGAACGTGCTCGACACTCTCGGACAGATGATCACCGCGTTGAACACGCCGATCGATGGCGACCCGGTGGCCAAGCAGAAGTTGCTGGGCACCATGGAGTCGGGAATGGGCAACATCGACAGTGCGGCCAACCAGATCGGCTCGGCCATCACCACGATCGGTGCCCGCGGTCAGGCACTGGATAACCAGACCGCGACCAACGAGAGCCTGACCCTGGCGAACAGCGCCAGCCAGAAGTCGATTCGCGATTCGGACCCGGCTGAAGTCATGACTCGCCTGACCTTGCAGCAGACCATGTTGCAGGCGGCGCAGTTGGCGTTCAGCAAGATTTCTCAACTGGGCCTGTTCAACAAGATGTGACCGTGGTCGGGCGCGCAGGCGCCCGATGGCCGTGCCCCTTCAGTATTTATCGTCTTTTTTGCGGTAATCAAGGGCTCGCTTTTCAGGGCGGGCTCGCGCCGCCTGTGAGCCCGCCGTGAATTCACTTCCGCTTGTCAGCCTGGTCATTCCCGCCTTCAATCCACGCTTTTTCGGTCGTGCCTTGCACACGGCTGTGAACCAGAGCTACGGCAACCTGGAGATCATCGTTTGCGATGACAGTCGCGGGCATGAGATCGAAGAGATCGTGGCTTCGGTGGTCGAGCAGGGCGCGACCGTACGTTATGTGCGAAATCCGCGAACCCTGGGGCTGGTGGGTAATCTGCAAGCCTGCCTGGAAGTGGCGCAAGGCGAGTACATCAAGTTTCTGTGTGATGACGATCAGTTGTTCTCGGCCTGCATCGAGCGTCAGGCCCAGGTGCTGATCGACTGTGCTGACGTCAATCTGGTCGTGGCCCAGCGTCTGCTCTGGGATGCCGACGACATGCCGCTGCCGTCGCGCCTGGAAAACACTCCGCTTTCCCCGGTGGGCGGAGTGTTCAAGGGCGAGGACCTGCTGGCGATCTTCGAAAACTTCCCGGTCAACATTCTCGGTGGCTTCAGCAACGCGATGTTCCGGCGGGCTGACGTGCTCGAACTGTTCCCGGCACTGACGCAGCCCGGCCATTGTTTCGTCGCGACCCTCGATTTTGCCTTGTACGTCTGCCTGATGCGGCGCGGCAATCTGGCGGTGTCCAATCATGTGCTCGGCGTCGAGCGCCTGTACCCCGAGCGTCTGAGCGGCCAGCAGTCGATGAAAGACGCGGCCGAAACCGAGCGGCAATGGCTGTCGCAGATGCTCAAGGCCCGTGGCGGCGAATCTGCGCCGGCCCAGGGTTGGGTGCGCTATGTGCCACTGACCAAAGTGGACGAGTCACCGCGGGTTTGGGAAGAGTTGCCGCTGAGCCGGACCCTGGGCACCAAGCAGACCACCCAGGATTGGCATGTCGGCATCGCCAGTGTCAGTTTCGCGCAACTGTATGCCCAGTGGCTGGCGTGCCGCACGCTCACCGACGGTCAGCGCGAGTTGCTGGCGGATACATTGGAGGCTTGGCCAACCCGACCCAAAATCGTTCCGGTCATCATCGATGAGCAAGGCAGCCGTTCGGCGCTGGAACTCACCCTGCAATCGCTGGAGGATCAGGATTACGCCCCTGAACTGACACTGGTGCTGTCGGCATCCTGCACTGAGGCCGCGCTGGATGAGCGTGTGTTCCGCTTGCCGCTGCAGGACGATTGGCAGCAGCAGATCAACGCCCTGTTACCACAACTGGAAGGCACTGGCTGGTTCTATCTGCTGCGTGCCGGTGATCGTCTGGTGGCGCCGGCCTTGCTGGTCATGGCTGAACGCATTGCGCTGTCGCGCTCGCTGACCTGCCTGTACAGCGACGAAGGTGGGCTGCATCAGGGTGAGTCGGCCGAGCCTGCATTCAAGCCGGACTTCAACCTGGACCTGATGCGCAGCTATCCCTACGTGGGGCGAGCGCTGGCATTCGAGCGCGAACAGTTCCTGGCGCTGGGCGGGTTCGATTCGGTGTACGGCGAACTGGCGCCACACGATATGTTGTGGCGAATGGTCGAGAGTGCTGGCACGCATGTGGTCGGGCACATTTCAGAGGTGTTGCTGGAGTCGGCGTTCGACCTGGCCAAATGGCTGTCGCTGCCGCAAGTGATGGACACCAATCCGCGGTTACTCGAGGCGCACTTGCAGCGCCTGGGTGTCGCCCACGACATTCGTGAGGGCAGTTCGGCGCTGCTCAATCGAGTCGACTATCAGCATGCTGATCGGCCGCTGGTGTCGATCGTGATCGTCAGCAAGGACCAGACCCTGGCATTGCAACGTTGTGTCGAGAGTCTGCTGGAGAAAACCGCCTACGGCGAATACGAGTTGCTGTTGGTGGACAACGGCAGCGAGAGCGTCGAGGCGTTCGACTGGTTCGCCGGCATGGCGCAATTGGGCAGCGAGCGGATCCGGGTACTGCGCTGCGAGTTGCAGGGTAATGCGGCGGCGCGTAATTTCGCCGCGCAGCAGGCCGCTGGCGAGTACGTGCTGATGCTCAACCCCTACACGGTGATAACCCAAGGTGAATGGCTGGGCGAGCTGCTCAATCATGCGCAACGTCCGGAAGTCGGCGTGGTAGGCGCCAAGCTGTTCAACCCCGATGGCCGCGTGCTGCATGCCGGCCTGATACTCGGGTTGCAAGGGCCGGCTGGCGTGCCGTTCCATGGTGAGTCGCTGCAGGCGGCGGGGTACATGTACCGCTTGCAGGTCGCTCACAATTTCAGTGCCGTCGGCGGCGATTGCCTGATGGTGCGCAAGGCGGTCTTTGACGCGGTCGGCGGCCTGGACGAGCAGGGCCTGGCGCAGTCCCTCAATGAGGTGGATCTGTGTTTGCGGGTTGGCCAGGAAGGTTATCTGGTGGTCTGGACGCCTCACGCGCAACTGGCGTTGGGCGCGCAGCCGGCGGTGGTTGCGCGAGAGGGTGACCAGGCTCGAAGCGAGCAGGAGCAGGAAGTTTTCTATAAGCGCTGGCTGCCGATCGTGGCCCGTGATCCGGCCTACAACACCAACCTGGCGTTGCAGGGATTGGGCGGGGCAAGCTTCAGTCTCGAGCCCGGCTTGCGATCCGGTTGGAGCCCGTTTTCCAGGGCGCAGCTGCCGAAGATTCTCGCGTTGCCGGTCAATGCGTCTGCCATCGGCCATTACCGGGTCACGCAACCGTTGATCGAGCTGGAGGCCGCCGGCAGGGCGCACGGGCGCATTCATTACAACCTGCCGACCATCATCGAAGTCGAGCGCCATTCGCCTGACGTGATCATCCTGCAGGGGCGCTATTCCGAAGGTCCGATCAACGAAATCCCGAGCCTGCAAAAATACTCCGGTGCGCGGCGTATCTATGAGCTGGATGACTTCGTGATCAACGTCCCGCACCGCAATGCGCATATCCGCAATATGCCGGGCAAGGATGAAATGGAAAAACTGGTGCGGCGCGCCATCGGCATGTGCGATCGCGTGGTGGTCTCCACCGAGCCGCTGGGTAACGCGCTGTCGGACATGCATCAGGACATTCGCGTGGTGCCCAACATGTTGGCGTCGCACTTGTGGACCGACCTGCGCAGTCAGCGCAGAACCTCGAAAAAGCCCCGGGTCGGCTGGGGCGGCGGCACCAGCCACCACGGTGACCTGGCAGTGATCGCCGATGTGGTTCGCGAACTGGCCAATGAAGTCGACTGGGTCTTCTTCGGCATGTGCCCGGACGATCTGCGCCCGTACATGCATGAGTTCCACGGGGTAATCGGGCTGGATGTCTATCCGGCGAAACTGGCCAGCCTGAACCTGGATCTGGCGTTGGCGCCGCTGGAGTTCCACATCTTCAACGACTGCAAGAGCAACCTGCGCCTGCTGGAGTATGGCGCTTGCGGTTACCCGGTGATTTGCACCGACACCGAAGCCTATCGCGGCTACCTGCCGTGCACCCGGATCAAGACCAACTCCACGGATGAATGGCTGCAAGCGATCCGCATGCATCTGGACGATCCGGATGCCAGCTATCGCATGGGCGATGAGTTGCGCGAGATCGTGCTGCGTGACTACGTGCTGCGCGGCGACAATTTGCGTTACTGGGAAAATGGCTGGCTGGCGGACTGACCGTTCGCGCATCGATCCCGACCAGGCAGGCGACGTTGAGTCGCCTGCCTTTTTTTTTGCCGCCAGACTTTGCAATCAGCGTTGAAGATGCCCGCCAAGCATTGCCCGGTAGCGGATTGAAAGAGCTGGCGCGTTTCCTGCAAGTCCCCCTTATATCGCCATAAAACGAGCACTTCCGGTGAGCCCGGACGTGCCCTGAACGGCGGCAGGTTTAACCCGGATGGCCCGCAAAAGCTTGATACAGCTTGGCTGAGCCCTGTGACGAACAAGAGGGGAAGGGATGAAGGCAGTTATTTTGGCGGGTGGCCTGGGTACGCGGATCAGCGAAGAGTCGCACCTCAAGCCCAAGCCAATGATCGAGGTCGGCGGCAAGCCAATTCTCTGGCACATCATGAAACAGTACTCCGCTCACGGGATCCACGATTTCGTGATTTGCCTTGGCTACAAGGGCTATGCGATCAAGGACTTTTTCGCCAACTACTTTCTGCACACCTCCGACGTCACGTTCGACATGTGCAACAACCGCATGGATGTTCACCAGAACTACAGCGAGCCATGGCGCGTCACGCTGATCGACACCGGCGAAGAGACCATGACCGGCGGCCGTTTGCGCCGCGCCCGACGCTACCTCGAAGACGAACAGGCGTTCTGCTTTACCTACGGCGACGGCGTGTCGGACCTCAACATTGGCGCGTTGGTGGATTTCCATCTCCAGCACGGAAAACTGGCGACCGTCACCGCAGTACAACCACCCGGCCGCTACGGCGCGCTCAATCGCGATGGCGACAAGGTCCTGGGCTTCACTGAAAAACCTCGCGGCGATGGTGGCTGGATCAATGGCGGGTTCTTCGTCCTGTCGCCCAAGGTGCTGCCGTTGATCGACGGCGACGAGACCTCGTGGGAGTCCGGGCCGCTGGATGGTCTGGCCGAGCGCGGCGAACTCATGGCGTTCCAGCACGACGGTTTCTGGCAACCGATGGACACCCTGCGTGACAAAAACCACCTCGAGGCGTTGTGGCAGAGCGGGGAGGCCCCATGGAAGCAATGGGACTGAGCCCGCAATTCTGGCGCGGCAAGCGGGTTCTGGTCACCGGCCACACCGGTTTCAAGGGCAGTTGGCTGACGTTGTGGCTGCAAAGCCTGGGTGCCGAAGTCAGCGGGTTTTCCCTCGATCCGTCCACCGAGCCGAGCCTGTTCGAACTGGCCCGCGTTCACGAAGGCATCAATGATCAGCGCGGCGACTTGCGTGACCTGGGCGCTTTGCTGGAACTGATCGCCGAGACCCGGCCGGAAATCGTCCTGCACCTGGCGGCACAGCCGCTGGTGCGCGAAGGTTATCGCGACCCGTTGGGCACGTACTCCAGCAACGTCATGGGGACGCTCAACCTGCTCGAAGCGATCCGCCAGGTCGGCGGCGTGCGTGCTTGTGTGCTGGTGACCACCGACAAGGTCTACGCCAATCAGGAATGGCTGTGGCCGTACCGCGAAAACGAAGCGTTGGGCGGTCACGATCCCTACAGCAGCAGCAAGGCTTGCTGCGAATTGCTGGCGCAATCCTATGCCGCCTCGTTCTTTGCGCCGCAAAAGCACGCCGAGCATGGTCTGGCGTTGGCCACGGCCCGTGCCGGCAACGTACTCGGTGGTGGCGATTTCGCCCCGGAGCGGTTGATTCCCGATGTACTCAAGGCCTGGTCGGCGGACGAGCCGGTGACCTTGCGTTACCCGCAAGCCGTGCGCCCGTGGCAGCACGCACTGGAACCGCTGGCTGGCTATCTGCAACTGGCAGCCGGCCTGTTTGAGCAAGGCCCGCAATTCGCCGGGGCGTGGAATTTCGGTCCCGGCGAAGCGGACATGTGCAGCGTCGGTGAAGTGGTCGAACTGCTTGCCAGCCGCTGGCCGCAGGCACGCGGGCTGCGCATCGAACCGAGCGATTTGCATGAGGCCGGCCTGCTGCGCCTGGACAGCAGCCGCGCCCGTCAATTGCTCGGCTGGCAACCGCGCTGGTCGTTGCAGCAGTGCCTGACCCAGACCCTGGATTGGCATCTGGCGTGGCAGAACGGCGATGACATGCGCGCCATCAGCCTGGCGCAATTGAACCTGTACCGAGGCGCGCTGTGAGTGAATTTCTGCTGAAGGCATTGCCGCTGAGCGGTTTGTTCTGCGTGCAGCACAAACGCTTCGAGGACGAGCGCGGGCACTTTTCCCGGTTGTTTTGCGAAGGCAGCCTGAGTGCATTTGGCCAGGCGTTTCATATCCGCCAGATCAATCACTCCTGCACCCGCGAACGCGGCAGCGTGCGTGGCCTGCATTACCAGAATGCCCGTGCGCCGGAAGCCAAATTGATCACCTGCCTGCGCGGTGAAGTCTGGGATGTCGCGGTGGATCTGCGTCCCGACTCCGAGACCTTCCTGCACTGGCACGCTGAACACTTGCGTGCCGGCGATGGCCGCAGTCTGTTGATTCCGGCCGGGTTCGCCCACGGCTTCCAGACCCTGAGTGCCGACGCCGAGCTGCTTTACCTGCACAGCAACGACTACACGCCGGAACACGAAGGCGGGTTGTCGGTGCTCGATCCACGGCTGGCGATTGCCTGGCCGTTGCCTGTCAATAATCTGTCGGTGCGCGATGCGAGTCATCCGGCGCTCGATGAACATTTTGCCGGAGTGCGTCTATGAACTGCCGTGGTTGCGCCACTGCGCTGACCCTGCCGCTGATCGACCTGGGCACCTCGCCACCGTCCAACGCTTATGTGCGTGTCGACCAGCTGGAGCAGGCCGAACAATGGGTGCCACTGAAGGTTGCCGTGTGCCAGCAATGCTGGCTGGTGCAAACCGAGGATTACACCAGCGCCGACAGCCTGTTCGATGCCGAGTACGCCTATTTCAGTTCGTTCTCCAGCACCTGGCTGGCCCATGCCGAGCGTTATGTGGCCGAGATGGTCGAGCGCTTCGGCCTGAGCGCCGACAGCCGTGTGGTGGAAGTTGCGGCCAATGACGGTTACCTGTTGCAGTACGTGGCCAGGCGCGGCATCCCTTGCCTGGGCGTCGAGCCGACCCGCAGCACCGCGCAAGCGGCGCGGGAAAAAGGCCTGGAGATTCGTGAACTGTTTTTCGGTCGCGACACCGCCGCGCAGTTGAAAAACGAAGGCTGGGGCGCCGACCTGATGGCTGCCAACAACGTGCTGGCGCATGTGCCGGACATCAATGATTTTCTCGGCGGTTTCGCGACCCTGCTCAAACCGACGGGCGTGGCGACCTTCGAGTTCCCGCAGTTGCTGACCCTGATGGCCGGCCAGCAGTTCGACACGCTGTATCACGAGCATTATTCCTACCTGTCGCTGACTGCTGTGCAGACCTTGTGCGAGCGCAATGGCCTGCAAGTGTTTGACGTCAGCCAGCTCTCGACCCATGGCGGTTCGTTGCGGGTGTTCGTGCAGCGACTGGATGGCGAGCGTCGCGAAGTGCAACCGGCGGTCCGGCAACAACTGCAGGCGGAACTCGTCGCCGGGGTGAAAACCCCTGGGTTCTACGCGACCCTGGCGCCCGCCGCCGAGCGCATCAAGCATGACCTGCTGCGCTTCCTGTTGCAGGCCAGGGCCGATGGCAAACGCGTGGTCGGCTACGGCGCCGCCGCCAAGGGCAACACCCTGCTCAACTACGCCGGGGTCAAGCCGGACCTGCTGGCCTGGGTGGCCGATGCCAACCCGCACAAGCAAGGCAAATACCTGCCCGGCAGCCGCATTCCGATCGTGTCGCCGGCACAGATCGACATCGAAAAACCGGACTACGTGCTGGTACTGCCGTGGAACCTGCTGGATGAGATCACCCAGGCCTTTGCCGGCATTCGTGCATGGGACGGTCGTTTTGTCATTGCCATTCCCGAGTTGATCATTCGATGAGCCGAATTCATTACACCAAACCCAGTGTCGGTGAGCTGGAAGCTGACTACGTACTCGATGCCGTCCGCCATGGTTGGGGAGAGCGCTGCTACGAGTACCTGACGCGCTTCGAAAAGTCCTTTGCCGAGCACGTGGGTGCGACGTACGCGATTGCCACGTCCAGTTGCACCGGCGCGCTGCACATGGGCATGGCGGCGCTGGGCATCGGTGCCGGCGATGAGGTGATCCTCGCCGATACCAACTGGATCGCCTCGGCCGCGCCCATCACCTATCTGGGCGCGACGCCGGTGTTCGTCGACGTACTGGCCGACAGCTGGTGCCTCGACCCGCAGCAGGTTCGCCAGGCGATCACCCCACGAACCAAAGCGATTCTGGCGGTGCACCTCTACGGCAATCTCTGCGACATGGATGCGTTGCTGGCCATCGGTCGCGAGTTTGGCCTGCCGGTCATCGAAGACGCCGCCGAGGCGATTGGCTCGCAGTGGCGTGGTCAGGCCGCCGGTTCCCTGGGCGCGTTCGGCGCGTTTTCCTTTCATGGCACCAAGACCATGACCACCGGCGAAGGCGGCATCTTCGTGACGTCGGACAAGGTTCTGTATGACCGTGTGCTGACCCTGTCCAACCATGGCCGCGTGGCCGGCAGCAGCAAACAGTTCTGGCCGGATTTCCTCGGTTTCAAATACAAGATGAGCAACTTGCAAGCCGCCGTCGGTTGCGCGCAGGTTGAGCGGATCGACGAGTTGATCGAGCGCAAGCGTGCGATCTTCGCCAACTACGCCGGCGTCCTGGTTGCATTGCCGGGCTTGTCCATGAACCCTGAACCGGAACACGCGCGCAACGGTTACTGGATGCCTACCGTGGTCTTTGACCGCGAGCTGGGGATCACGCGGGACATGTTGAGCGCCGCCTTCCAGGCCGCCGATATCGACGCGCGGGTGTTCTTCTGGCCGCTGTCGTCCTTGCCGATGTTCAGCGAACTGACGGCCGACTCACCCGTGGCGCATGCGCTGCCGGAACGCGCGATCAATCTGCCGAGTTACCACGACATGACCGATGACGATCAGCACCGGGTCATCGAGGTGCTGCGCGCGCTGGTACTCAAAAGGACCCGGCTATGAAGGTTTACCTGCTGGGGGCGGCCAATCCTGAAGCGGTACGGATGATCCTCACCCTGCAACGCAGCCAGCCGGACGTGCAATTCGCCTTTCTCGATAACGATCCGGCGAAACAAGGCACGCTGTTTCATGGCGTGCCGGTGGTGGGTGGCACCGACAAGGTGGCCGAGCTGAAAGGCCCCGACACACGCTTTGTCAATTTGATCACTGGCAGCACGGCGCTGCGTTACCGGACCACCTGCGAGATCGTCGAGGCCGGTGGCAGCCTGGGTAACTTCATCCACCCGGGCATCGATCTGACGATGATTACGATGGGCGTCGGCACGTATCTGCAAGAGGGCGTGATCATGCAGGCGCAAGTCAGCCTGGGTGACAACACCAGTATCAGCGCCGGCAGCCTGGTCGGGCATGAAGGGCAGATCGGCCATTCGGTGTTCATGGCGCCGGGCGTCTGCATTGCCGGTTGTGTCGAGATCGGTGACGGCACCTTTATCGGCACCAACGCCACGATCCTGCCGCGATTGCGCATCGGTCGTTGGGTCACCATCGGTGCGGGCGCCGTGGTGACCAGAGACGTTCCAGACTATGCGGTTGTGGTGGGCAGCCCCGCCAGGACCATCAAGACCAATCCTGCTTCCTTTCAAGACGGTCGGGTTTTCAAGTAACCACCGCGACTAATTTCCGGAGAGTCTGTAATGAATCCTCATGAGCAGTTTCGTGAAGAAGTAAAAGAGAACATCGAAGGCCTGCGACAGGACAAAGCCTTGCAAGCCACGTCGCTGGATTGGGTTGGCACGACCGCCAGACATAAGTACACCTACAACTTCAGCTGGATGGGCCGCCCGATCATTCAGTTCCCCCAGGACATGGTCGCCATGCAGGAAATCATCTGGGCGCTGCGGCCGGACATCATCGTCGAGACCGGTATCGCCCACGGCGGCTCGCTGGTGTTTTACGCCTCGATGCTGGAACTGATCGGCCACGGCGAAGTGCTGGGCGTCGACATCGATATCCGCCAGCACAACCGTGAGGCAATCGAAGCGCACCCGATGAGCAAGCGGATCCGGATGATCCAGGGTTCGAGTATCGATCCGGCGATTGTCGAACAGGTTCGCCAGCGCGTCGAAGGCAAGAAAGTGCTGGTGGTTCTGGACTCCAACCACACCCACGAGCATGTGCTTGAAGAACTGCGGGCCTATGCGCCGATGACCTCGGTAGGCAGCTACTGCGTGGTGATGGATACCGTGGTGGAAGACATGCCCGAAGACGCCTTCCCGGACCGCCCGTGGGGCAAGGGCGACAACCCGAAAACCGCGGTATGGGCTTACCTGGAAGAAAACCGCGACTTTGAAATCGACCAGGCCATTCACAGCAAGCTGCTGATCACCGTCGCGCCGGATGGCTATTTGCGTCGCGTGCGGTAATCGACAAGACATCGTTGGGTTTTTTCGGCGATACGCCGTTGTGGGGAAAGGTATGCAAGGCAAGAACAATTCTGAACACGGGTTGGCACTCAACGAACAGTTGACCGTGGTGCTGATGTCTCACGAGCGGCCGGCATTTTTGCGCCGGGCGGCACGTTTCTACAGCGGCTTGCCTTGCAGGATTCTGGTTCTGGACTCTTCGACCGAAGGCCAGCCAAGCCTGGCCGGGCAGTTTGAAAATGTGGATTACCAGCATGTCCCGCAGTTTGGCTACTGGGGCGTTCGCGCCAAGCTGGCTTTTGGCGTGGAGCAAGTGACCACGCCGTTCATGGTGTTCGCCGCCGACGATGACTTCCATGTGCATGACGCCCTGCGCGCCGCCGTGGCATTCATGGAGGCCAATCCCGATTACGGCCTGTGCCACGGTTACAGCATGATGTACCTGTCGCAACCCAACAGCGTCAGCTACTTTCGGCGTGACAAGAAGGTCTGCGAGGACTATTCGTCCGAGAATGCCGAGGAGCGTGTACTGGATTACATGCACCAGTACCTGCCGCCTTTCTATGCCGTACAGCGTACCGACCTGGTACGTGACTGGTATCAGGTGATGCCTCAGGATACGTCCTTCCAATGGCAGGAAATCGGTCACACGTATTACATGCTGGCGCGGGGCAAGGCGCGGATTCTGCCGATCCCGTATGTCGTGCGGGAGATGAACTACGGGTACTCGGACCACAACACCGAGATCTTCCACACGCTGGCTCATACCGATGCCAAGACGGTCGCCGAGCGTGAAGCCTTTGCCGCGTTCCTCTTCGGGCTGCCGACTCAAGTTCAAGGCGAGAACCCGGAGCAAGGCAAACAGTTCGCGCTGCAAAGTTTTGAAGCCCTGGCCGATAGCTTGCGCACCGGTCGCGCACTGACCACCGAGCTGATTATCGAGTCCGCCTGGACGAGCGTCGAGAAAGGCCCGGAGCGCCGTTTCGGCCCCAAGCAATACGTCGAAATGCCGTTCTACAATCAGCAGTTTTTCGATCAGTTGACCCAGTTCGAATTCCTGTTGCACGCCATGCCGGCCGGTCGCGTTCAGTTGGCAGGCCTGGAGGGTATCTGGACCCGCCAGCAGAGCCTGATGCTGGCGCGTAACAATGACACGCCGGAAAGTGTGGTCGACCGTTTGTGGCAGGCCCACGACAGTAATGTGTTCAACCGCACGGTGGTCAAGCGTCTGGTGGCTCAGCTGGAACTGCTGGGCGAAGAAGAAGAGGCGCAGCCCCTGAACGACTGGGCTGCACGTCTTGACGCGGTGTCGGTCGAGGGCAACGGTGCGACGTTCGACAAGATGCTCTCCGGTCGTTTGCTCAAGTGGCTTGCGCCCCGTCAGCCGGATGCACTTGAGGCTGAGTCGATCGCCCAACACCTGGCGGCCAACGACGGTGGTCCACAGTTCGGGATCTTCCTGCTGGACCTGGATAACGATATCGACAAGCTGCAAGTCTCTCTCGACAGCCTGCTCGAAGGTCACAGCAAGGCGTTCAGGATTGTGGTCTTCACCACCGGTGAAGCACCGGCGGCGACCACGGCGCAGAACACCCTGCACTTTGTCCGGGTCACACAAAGCAACTACGTCGACAAACTGAACCAGAGTGCTCGTCAATCGACGTGCGACTGGCTGCTGCTGGCTGAAGCCGGCGACGAGTTCACTGCCGGTGGCCTGTTGCGTGCCAGCCTGGAATTGCTGGCCGCCGCAGACTGCCGCGCCGTCGCCACCGACGAAATCCTGCGCACCGCCGAAGGCGCACTGGTGGACGTGTTCCGCCCTGGCTTCAATCTTGACTTGCTGCAAAGCCTGCCGGCCTTGATGGCGCGTCACTGGCTGATCCGCCGGGAAGTGTTCATTGAAGTCGGCGGCTACCAGCCTGACTTCAGCAAGGCCCTGGAATTCGACCTGCTGCTGCGCATCATCGAGCAGGGTGGCCTCAACGGGCTGGCCCACCTGGACGAGCCGTTGCTGATCAGCCAGGCACCGGTGCTGGAAGAAAACGCCGATGAGCGCCTGGCGTTGCTGCGTCACCTGGGCAATCGTGGCTACAAGGCCAAGGTCACTTCGACGGTGCCTGGCACTTATCATATCGACTACCGCCACACCGAGCGCCCGCTGGTGTCGATCATCCTGCCGGCCGGGGATGACCTGGCGGCCCTGCAACAGTGCCTGCAAGCGGTCTTGCTGCGTACCCGCTACATCCAGTACGAAGTGCTGATCGCGCTCAACCCCAATCAGTCGGCCGAGGTCAACGATTGGCTGGGTACTTACCAGCATCCGAAAGTCAGCGTGCTGCGTGCCGACCAGACCCTTAGCGACGCGGCGTTGTACAACACGGCCAGCCAGCAGGCGCAGGGCGAGTACCTGGTGCTGTTGGCCGCCGACAGTGAAGTGGTCAACCCGAACTGGCTTGAGTCGCTGCTCAATCACGCCCAGCGTCCGGAAGTCGGCGTGGTCGGTCCCAAGTTGATCGACCGCGACGGCAAGGTCACCCAGGCCGGGCTGATTCTCGGCATGAACGGTGGTGTGGGCTCAGCCTTTGTCGGGGAAAAACACGACGCCGAAGGTTACCTGCACCGGTTGGCCCTGGAGCAGAACTACTCGGCGGTGTCGAAGGTGTGCCTGATGGTGCATAAAGCGTTGTTCGACGACCTGGACGGTCTGGACAGCGTGACCTTCGCCGACGGCTTGAGCGACGTCGATCTGTGCTTGCGGGCCGGTCAGGCCGGTTACCTCACCGTGTGGACGCCGCTGGTACAGGTCATTCATTCGGGTGCAGTGCCACAGGCGCCGCAGGCCCTCGATGCGCTGCGTCACAAGTGGGCGCCAGCCTTTGCCCAGGACCAGGCCTATAACGCCAACCTGGCCTTGAGCGGCAAGGGCTTTGCCCTGGGCGAAAGTGCTTCGGTGAACTGGGCGCAGATGCTCGGTTAGGCCCGGCGAAAAGGTATAAGGGATTCAAGGCATGTTCAACGGTAATTCGATTTTCATCGCAGGCCGGACCGGTTCGTTCGGGCGTCAGATCATCCGGGACGCGCTGGTGCGTGCCTGGTTGCCAGCATGATTCCTTACGCTCGGCAAAGCCTCGATCAGGCGGATATCGACGCCGTGGTCGGTGTATTGCAGTCTGACTGGCTGACCCAGGGGCCGACCATCGAGCGCTTCGAGCGAGCGATGGCCGAACGCTGCGAGGCCGGTTTTGCCGTGGCGGTGTGCAATGCCACGGCGGCCTTGCACATCGCTTGCCTGGCGGCGGGGCTCGGCCCGGGCGATCGGCTGTGGACGACACCGAATACCTTTCTCGCTTCGGCAAACTGTGGTCGCTACTGCGGTGCCGAGGTGGATTTTGTCGATATCGACCCGCTGACCTGGAACCTCGATGCCGCTGCGCTGGCCGTCAAGCTGGAGCAGGCCGAGCGTGAAGGTCGGCTGCCGAAAGTCCTGGTGGCGGTGGCGTTCTCCGGGCAGAGCTGCGACATGCGCAGGATCGCCGCCCTGGCCAAGCGCTATGGCTTTACCGTGATCGAAGACGCGGCCCATGCTGCTGGTGCGTCCTACGCCGGGCGCCCGGTGGGTTGTGGCGAGTTTGCCGCGATGACTGTGTTCAGCTTCCATCCGGTGAAGATCATCACCAGTGCCGAGGGCGGCATGGTCATGACCAACAGCCCGGAGCTCGCCGAGCGTTTGCAACGCTTGCGCAGCCACGGCATGACCCGGGATCCGCAGCAAATGACCGGACCCAGCCACGGCCCCTGGTACTACGAACAGGTGGAGCTCGGTTTCAATTACCGCATTACCGACCTGCAAGCGGCCCTCGGTTTGTCGCAGTTGAACAAACTCGATGAGTTCATCGAGCGTCGGCGTGAACTGGCGGCGCGTTATGCGCGCTTGCTGGCGTATTTACCGCTGACCCTGCCCGCTGCACAACCCGAGGCCGAGTCGTCATGGCATCTGTATGTGGTGCGCCTGCAACTCGATCAGATCAATCTCACGCATCGTGAGGTGTTCGAGGGCTTGCGAGCTGCCGGGGTCGGGGTGAACCTGCACTATATTCCGGTGCATTTGCAGCCTTACTATCGTGATCTCGGGTTCGCCGAAGGTGATTTTCCGCAGGCCGAACGTTACTACGCTGAAGCCATCAGCCTGCCGTTGTACCCGTTGCTCAGTGATGAAGAACAGGACTATGTGGTCGAGCAGATGCGGCAGCTGATCGAAATAATCCAGCCATTGCGGCGGGTGGGAAATGTGTGATGCGTGAACTGACCGAGCAGGAAACTTTCTGGCAGGGCGAATTCGGCAACCAGTACGTTAACCGCAATCTCGGGCAGCCACTGGTGGCGGCTAACCTGGCATTGTTTGCCAAGGCGCTGACCCGGGTCGGGCGCATCGACAGCCTGGTGGAACTGGGCACCAATGCCGGCAACAACCTGCAGGCATTGCGGCAGCTGTTGCCACGCTGCGAGTTGTTCGGTGTGGAGATCAATGCCGGTGCTTGCGCCGCTGCCCAGGCGTTGGGTATTGTACAGATCTGGCACGGTTCGCTGTTCGATTTCCCCCGCGAACGTACCTTCGACCTGACCCTGAGCAAAGGCGTGCTGATTCACCTGGCGCCGGAGTTGCTGCCGGCCGCGTACGCGCAACTGTATGAGCTGAGCCAGCGCTACATACTGATCGCCGAGTACTACAACCCGGCGCCGGTCGAGGTCCCGTATCGTGGCAACAGCGGCAAGTTGTTCAAGCGCGATTTTGCCGGTGAAATGCTTGATCGCTATGACGACCTGCAACTGCTCGATTACGGTTTTGGCTACCACCGCGATCGGCAATTCCCGGTGGATGACATCACCTGGTTTGTCCTGGAAAAACGCCGTTGAACAACGTCGCCATCATCCCGGCCCGCGGTGGCAGCAAACGCATACCGCGCAAGAACCTCAAGCCGTTCGCCGGTGTGCCGATGATTGCCCGCTCGATTCAGGTTGCGATGAAGTCCGGGTTGTTTTCCCGGATCGTGGTCAGCACCGACGACGAAGAAATCGCCGGGCTGGCGCGGGACTGTGGCGCCCAGGTGCCCTTCATGCGCCCGGCGGCACTGGCCGATGACTTCACGGGTACCGCAGCGGTGATCGCCCATGCCCTGCAAGCACTGCGTGAGCAAGGGGAGACGTTTGATCGCGCCTGCTGCATCTACGCGACCGCGCCGTTGCTGCAATCGCGATTTCTTGCCCAGGGGCTGAGCCTGCTGGAACAGCATCCCGACAAGTCTTTCGCCTTCTCGGTGTGCGACTTTGGTTTCCCGGTTCAGCGAGCCCTGACCCTTGATGATCACGGCGCATTGACGGCACTGTATCCGCAGTATCGTGATACCCGCTCCCAGGATTTGTCGGTGGCCTATCAGGATGCCGGGCAGTTCTACTGGGGCCGCAGCGATGCGTGGCTGCGTGGCGAGGTGTTGTATTCACCGTACAGCCTGCCGGTTATTCTGCCGCGTCATCTGGTGCAGGACATCGACACGCCGCAGGACTGGAAACGCGCGGAGTACCTGTATGCCGCGCTCAAAGCCGGAGGTGAGCTGCAATGAGAGTGCTGATTCGTTCCGACGCCTCGCCGAACATCGGCAGTGGCCACATCGCGCGCTGCCTGTGCCTGGCCCGCGTATTGCGCAGGCAGGGCAGTCACGTGGCTTTTGCCTGTCGCCTGTTACCGGGGCATCGAGTGGAGGCACTGCGGGCCGAAGGTTTTGAAACCTTCGCGCTGCCCGAGCGCTACGAGGATGAAGACCCGCAGCAAGCCATCGAATCCATGCTGCCCTGGCAGGCGGACATCGCCGCGCTCGAGCCGCTGCTGGAACACCAGCCGGCGTTCGACTGGATCATTGTCGACCACTACGGCCTCGATCATCACTGGCAGACGGCTGCGCGGCGCTTTGCGCCACGGATCGCCGTGGTGGATGACCTCGCCACGCGGACCTACAGCGCCGATTTGCTGCTGAACCAGAATCTTTCGGGTACGCCAGAAGCTTATGCGTCGTTGCTGGCGCCAGGCTGCCGGACATTGTTCGGCCCCCGGTTTGCCATGCTGCGCGACGAGTTCCGTTGCCCGGCCATCGAAATCAAGCCCCAGGCCCGGCGTGTGCTGGTGAATTTCGGCGGTTTCGACGCGGCCATGCAGACCCATCATGCGATGCTGGCGCTGGCGGACTTTGCCGAGCTGGAAGTCGATTTTGTCGCCGGTGCGGGTAATCCGGCCTGGGCGCAGATGCAGGCGTTGGCGGCGAGTCGCCCGCATTGGCGCCTGCACAGTTTTGTCAGCGACTTTTATCGATTGATGACCGAAGCCGACCTGTTTGTCGGGGCGGGTGGTGGCACCAGTTGGGAGCGGGCGGCCATGGGGCTGCCGACGATTTGCATTGCCGTATCGAACAACCAGCAGGCCAACGGCGAGGTGTTGGCGGCCGCGGGCGCCCATGTGTTCATGGGGGCCCGCGAGCATGTCAGCGTCGAGCAGCTGCGCCTGGCCATTGGCTTTGTCGCGGATAACCAGGGTTTGCGCCAGAGCCTGGCGCAACAATCTCGACTGTTGGTCGATGGTCGTGGCGCGCAGCGGGTAGCGGCGGCGCTGGCCGGCGCGGTGCTGAGGATGCGCCCGGCGACCTTGGGTGATGCGCAGTTGTTGTTCGAGGGGCGCAACACCGAGGCCGTGCGCCGCTCGTCGCTGGAGACCGGCGTGATCGAGTGGCCTGCGCATCAAAACTGGCTGACGGCGAGCCTGAGCAATCCCCGGCGGCTGTTGTTGATTGCCGAGGCCGATGACGGTCCGGTCGGTGTGCTGCGTTATGACCTGCGTGGCTTTACCGCCGAGGTGTCGATTTACCTGTTCGAAGGCCGGTTCGGCCTGGGCTGGGGCAGGGCGCTGCTGGACCGTGGAGAAACCTTTGTGAAGGCCCACTGGCCAGAACTGGAGTCACTCACGGCCCAGGTCTTGCCCGCTAACCAGCCGTCGCTGAAGGTCTTTCGCGAAGCCGGTTTTACCCAGAGTGCCTGCGCGTTCACGCGCGTATTGAAGGATCACACAGATGACTAGCTTCAAGATTGGCGAGCGTCTGATCGGTGCCGATGCGCCGCCATTCATCATTGCCGAGATGAGCGGCAACCATAACCAGTCCCTGGACATGGCGCTGCAAATCGTCGAGGCCGCGGCCAAGGCCGGTGCCCATGCGTTGAAGCTGCAGACCTACACCGCCGACACCATGACCCTGGACCTGGGCGAAGGCGAGTTTTTCATCAAGGACCCCAACAGTCTGTGGGCCGGTACTTCGTTGTACGCGCTGTACGAGAAGGCCCACACGCCCTGGGAATGGCATGCGCCGATTTTCGCTCGCGCCAAAGAACTGGGGCTGCTGGCGTTCTCCACGCCATTCGATGAGAGCGCCGTGGACTTCCTCGAAAGCCTCGACGTGCCGGCCTACAAGATCGCCAGTTTCGAAAACACCGATTTGCCGCTGATACGCCGGGTGGCCGCGACGGGCAAGCCGCTGATCATTTCCACCGGCATGGCCAGCATCGCCGAGCTCGATGAAACCGTGCGCGCCGCCCGCGAGGCCGGGTGCAAGGATCTGGTGCTGCTCAAATGCACCAGCACCTATCCGGCATCTCCCGCGAACAGCAATGTGCGCACGATCCCGCATTTGCGGGAATTGTTCGATTGCCAGGTGGGGCTGTCCGACCACTCCATGGGCGTCGGTGTGTCCGTGGCGGCGGTGGCACTGGGCGCAACGGTGGTGGAAAAGCATTTCACCCTCGAGCGTGCGGCCGGTGGCGTCGACGCCAGTTTCTCGCTGGAGCCCTCGGAGCTGGCCAGCCTGGTGATCGAAACCGAACGCGCCTGGCAAGCCATGGGACACGTGCATTACGGCGTCACCGAGGCGGAGCGCCAATCCCTGGTGTACCGTCGATCGTTGTATGTCACCCAGGACATGGCGGCTGGCGAGCCCTTCAATGCGACAAATCTGCGAGCCATCCGTCCGGGGCTCGGGCTGGCGCCCAAGCATGCGCAAAGCCTCCTGGAACGCCGTGCCCGTCAGGCTATCAAGCGTGGAACACCACTGGACTGGTCGTTGGTCGAATGACCCATTGCCGGGCTGATTCGGCAAAATAGCGTGACCTGCGAGTCATAACGGGCATCTTCACTGTATTGTATTGACCGGGAAGATGGCGCCTGACCCTTTATCGGGTTCAGTGATGGTCCTTTACGCTTCCCGGCCGTCGCCTTGGGGCGACAGAAATCCAGGTTTGTCGGCGCCCCTCGATTCCTGCGGGTGGTGGTATTGGGCTGTTTATTATTGGGAAGCCGTAATGATTGGCATAAAAAGCATTGCGAGCTACGTTCCTGTAGCCGGCGTGGACAATTACGCACAAGGTGCAAAATTCGAGAAGGATGAAGAATTCATCCTGGGCAAGATCGGTTCGGCTTTCCTGCCGCGCAAGGGCGTTGATCAGGAAACTTCCGATCTGTGCGTTGAAGCGGCCAATGCGCTGTTTGCCAGCAACCCTGATCTGAAACGTGAATCCATCGATGCGTTGATCGTCGTCACCCAGAACGGTGACGAAGAAGGCCTGCCGCATACCGCGGCCATCGTGCAGGACAAACTCGGCCTGCCGACCAGCGTCGCCGCGTTCGATATTTCCCTGGGCTGTTCCGGTTACGTCTACGGCATCTATGCGATCAAGGGCTTCATGGAGGCCGCTGGCCTGAAGAACGGCCTGCTGATCACTGCCGACCCGTATTCGAAGATCGTCGACCCGGAAGACCGTAACACCACCATGTTGTTCGGCGATGCGGCCACCGCGACCTGGATGGGCGAAAACCCGACCTGGGCACTGGGCAAGGCCAAGTTCGGCACCGATGGTTCCGGCGCTCCACATTTGAAAGTCACCGACGGCGTGTTTTTCATGAACGGTCGCCAGGTGTTCAACTTCGCACTGCTCAAGGTGCCGGCACATTTGCATGAGTTGCTCGGTGAGTCGCAATTGAGCGCGGATGACATCGACGCGTTCTGCATTCACCAGGGCAGTGCGGCGATTGTCGATGCGGTCGCGCGGCGCTTCGAAGAATGCCCGCAGAAGTTCATCAAGGACATGGTCGAGACCGGTAACACGGTGTCGTCGAGCATTCCATTGCTGCTGGAAAAGCATATTCTCGATTCCGAATGGAAGCGCGTTGCGCTCAGCGGTTTCGGTGTGGGGCTGTCATGGGGTTCGGCGATCATCTATCGTCCTTGAGTGAAAGTTTTTTAATAAAAAGGCCGGTACAAAAAAGCGCTCAAGGGTTAACCTTGAGCGCTTTTTTGCTTGTAGGGAATGCGAGGTAGCATGAGCGAATGCTTTGAAGACAATGCTCAGGTTATCCAGCGGCGCTGGCCGTCGCTGTATGCGCGATTGAATACGGAAGATCGCCTGACCATCGATGTTGACCTGATCGAAGGACGAGACTCGACGTTGTGTGTGGGCGGCATCCAGCTCACCAGCCGCCATGATCGCCTGCGCGAGGCCCGTTTACAGGCTGCCAGTCTTGCGTTCGACAAGCCTCATCTGCACGTCTACGGCACCGGTTTTGGCGATTTGCCTTCGGTTTTGCTGGAGCGTGCCGGGCTTGAGAAACTCTATGTCCATATCCTCAACGGCGCGCTTTTCGCATTGGTGTTGCAGCTGATCGATCAGCGCCAGTGGCTGGGCGATCCGCGTGTGCAATTGCTGTATGCCGGCGATCTGTCGGACATCTGCACACCGTTCTTTGCATTGCCTGCCGAGATGCTGCTGGCGGATGACTTCAGTGCGAAGATTCGTGATCGCCTGGTCAGCGAAGTGCACTTGAGTTTCAACAATCGTGAGTTCGACCCGCAGTCTCCCGTCATTCAGCAGCGCTTGCAGGACACCCTTGAAGTGCTGCTGGCCGATGATGATGTGGCACAGCTGTTTGGCACGTGTTCCGAGCGTGAAATCTATGTGATCGCCACAGGGCCCAGCCTTGAAGGGAATTTCGAGCGTTTGGCAGCGGTGCGCAATCAAACGCCGCGACCGCTGTTCATCAGCGTAGATACCGCTTACCGGCCCCTTCGCGAGCACGGAATCAAGCCTGATCTGGTCGTGAGCATCGATCAGCGCATCAGCGTGCTGCACTTGCCGGGCGAGGGCTCCGAAGGCATTCCGCTGGTGTACTTGCCTTTGAGCGATCCACACATGCTGAAGGCCTGGAAAGGCAAGCGTTATGGCGGTTATTCCGCCAGCCCGATCTACGCTGCGTTGCGTGAGCAACAGCCGCGTGCGCAGCTCTACGTCAGTGGCAGCGTGATCCATCCTGCGGTCGATCTGGCGGTGAAGATGGGCGCGCAGCGCATCACGCTTTTCGGTGCGGATTTTTCCTTTCCGATGAACCGCACCCATACCGGTTGGAACGATGGTGACCTGGGGCCGCCAGTGAACCAGGCCAGGCACTGGGTGCACGATGGTCATGGGCAAAAGGTCAAGACGCAATTGAATTTCCGCAGTTACCTGTGCGAGCTCGAGCGTTACATTGCCAGGCATCCCGAGGTGCTTTTTTTCAATAGCAGTCGGGCTGGGGCAATGATTGCCGGTACGCAGTTCAACCAGGATTTCGTGCAATGAAGCCTCAAGTGAAAGGCATCGACGAGTACCGGCAGTGCGCAGGGCTTTTTCGCCTGGGACGTGATGTCGAAGCGGCGTTGAACATGGTTGATCTGTTCGATGAGGCGCAGCGGCTGTTTGCGCAGGCGCCCCGGGAGGTTCAGCAGGCCTGGGCCTTGATGCTCAGGCAGATGCTGGCCTGTCAGGAGCGCCAGGATTGGCTGGGGCTCGCCGACTTCATGGAATATGAGTTGATCGAGTTGCTCGAAAACCTGCCGGCTTGAGGGGGGGGGCGACAGCTTTGGCGCGGGCGTTTGTGGGCTGGACAGTTTTATGGCGTCATTTTTTCGCGGTTGAGGGGCGCTAAGCCCTTGTTTTCTCGGAGATGGCAGGGTGATGGCATTTTTTTTAAAAAAAGCCCTCAAGCAACCTGCCAACCCGACGATAACTATTACGAAGGTTCTCTAGGCCATACCCGGCGGTTGCCAGGGCCGGAAGCCGCAGTACCCAACCAACGAGGAATTCGTCATGGCTTTAACAGTAAACACCAACACCACGTCGTTGAACGTTCAGAAGAACCTGAACCGTGCTACCGACGCTCTGTCGACTTCGATGGCTCGTCTGTCTTCCGGCCTGAAAATCAACAGCGCCAAAGACGACGCCGCTGGCCTGCAGATCGCAACTCGCATGGCCGCACAGATTCGTGGTGGCAACCAGGCAGTGCAGAACGCCAACGACGGTATCTCCGTTGCCCAGACCGCTGAAGGCGCGCTGCAAGCTTCGACCGACATTCTGCAGCGTATGCGTGAACTGGCTGTTAAAGCACGTAACGGTACCAACAGCACTGCTGACCAGACCGCTACCAACTCTGAGTTCGCTCAGATGTCTGACGAAATCACTCGTATCTCTGCCTCTACCAACCTGAACGGCAAAAACCTGCTGGACGGTACGGCCGGTACCATGCAACTGCAAGTTGGCGCCAACACTGGTTCGGCCAACCGCATCGACCTGGTACTGAGCTCCAAGTTCGACGCCGTATCCCTGTCCGTAGGCAGCGGTACTGTTGTTCTGACCGGTGCGACTTCCGCTACCCTGTCTGCCAACATCGACAACGCGATCACCGCGATCGACGCCGCTCTGGCATCGATCAACGCCACCCGCGCAAACCTGGGTGCTTCGCAGAACCGTCTGACCAGCACCATCTCCAACCTGCAGAACATCGTGGAAAACACCACCGCTGCACAAGGCCGTGTACAAGACACCGACTTCGCCGCAGAAACCGCGAACCTGACCAAGCAGCAAACCCTGCAACAGGCTTCTACCTCGGTTCTGGCTCAAGCCAACCAACTGCCTTCCGCTGTACTGAAGCTGCTTCAGTAATTTCGGAATAAGTTTGAGCGGGGGAGTGTGCTGGTCACGCTCTCTCGCTTTTTACGTTAAGAGGTGATGGACATGGAGATGAGCGTAAAGCTTGGCGTGTCTTATCCGGCTCCCCAGCCAGCGAGCACCGTTTCGGATAAAGCGCCGGAAAAGCCTGAAGCCGCCAGCGTGACTCCAGCGGCGGATAAGAAACCGGATGCGGATGACGTCCACCTGAAGCAGGCGGTGCAGCAGATCGAAAAGTTTGTACAGTCGATCAAGCGCAATCTGGAGTTCTCGATAGACGAGCAATCCGGAAAGGTCGTCGTCAAAGTGATTGCAAGCGAAACGGGCGAAGTCGTACGACAGATCCCCTCCGCAGAGGCCCTCAAGCTGGCGGAAAGCCTGAGCAATGCGAGCCACGTATTGTTCGACGCCAAGGTCTGATAGCTGGCATGAATAATGTTTGTACGTTCTTGGGCGCAGGTATTGGTCAAAAGAGTGGCAGCAACCTGAAGGGAGACGAAAAATGGCAAGTCCAATTTTGCCGGGTACGGGCTTAGGCTCTGGCCTGGATATCGGTGCGATCGTCACTGCGCTGGTCAACGCCGACAAATCGGCGAAACAGACGCAGATCGATACTCAGACCAAAACCAACACGCTGAAGATTTCCGGTGTCGGTTCCCTGAAAAGCGCACTGACGGCCTTTCAGACGGCGCTGACCAATCTCGGTAGCAAGACCAATCCTGCGTTTGCGGGCTATACCGCCACTTCGGGTACCCCGTCGATCCTGGGTGCAACTTCCGACAACACCGCCGTTGCCGGTACCTACAGCGTTGTTGTGAATAACCTGGCCACCAGCTCGAAAGTCGCCAGTGCTTCTTTTGCCGGCGGTGCCGCCAGTGCCATTCCGAGTGGTACTTTGAAAATCAGTCAGAATGGCACTGATTACGATGTCACGATTCCAGCCAATGCGACTTTGCAGAGCACCCGGGATGCCATCAACACTGCGCAGGCGAGTAATGGTATTTCTGCCAACATCGTGACCGACAGCAGCGGTGCGTCACGGCTGGTGATCAGTTCCAGCAAGACCGGCGCGGGTTCCGACCTTACGGTCAGCGGTATCGCCGGCCTTGATATCGACGGCACCCAACCGATGGGCGCTAACCCTTCGGCTACCAGTTCGGGGGCTGTCAACGGGGTTGCGGTGGATGCATCGCTGACCATCGATGGCCTGGCAGTGACCAGCAAGAGCAATACGGTGACCGGCGCAGTCAGCGGCCTGACCCTGAACCTGGCGTCCGTGAGCCCGGGTACGCCGCCGGCTGCTGCGACAATCACCGTCGCGACTAACACCACCGGTTTGCAGACGTCGATCCAGTCGTTCGTTGATTCCTACAACACCCTGATGAACACCATCAACTCCCTGTCCAAGGCGACAGCGGATGCCGATGGCAGCCTGACGGTTCAGGCGGCGTTTACCGGCGACTCGATGTCGCGCACGCTGATTTCCGATATCCGCGGTGTGCTGACGGCTCCCGGGGCGGGCGGTCCATTGGCCGTGCTGTCACAGATCGGCGTGTTGACGAACGAGAAAACCGGCAACCTGGCGTTCAACACCACGGCGTTCAACGAGAAGATGGCCATCAACGGCATGAGCGGCCAGATGCAGCAGTTGTTCAACGGTAGTAATGCTACCAACGGCCTGCTGGCGCGCATGGGTACCGCAATCAAGCCTTATGTGCAGACGGGCGGGTTGCTGGACCAGCGCAATACCAACCTGCAGAGCGTGAGCAAGAACCTTTCAACTCAGCAGACTGCGTTGGACTTTCGTGTCGCCAACATGACCAAGACGTTGACCGCCAAATACAACGCAATGGACCTTTTGGTCGGGCAAATGAAGGCGACGGCGACGAACATCACCTCGTTCTTCACTTCCTTGAACGCCCAGAAGTCCAACAGCTAGTCATGAGTTGACGAAAAAACCCGGCTACGCATTTTCGCGTGTGCCGGGTTTTTGTCTTTTGATCTAAAGTTTTCTGTCTTGCAGACGATACTCTGGCTATACGAGTCATTGTGGTAATGAGGTAGAACATGAATCCAATGTTAGCCCTTCGGCAGTATCAGAAAGTGGGGGCGCACGCCCAGACGTCCGAAGCAAGTCCGCATCGTTTGGTGCAGATGCTCATGGAAGGTGGCCTGGACCGGATCGCTCAGGCCAAAGGTGCCCTGGAGCGCAAGGACATTCCCGGCAAGTGTGTGTCGATCAGCAAGGCGATCGGCATCATCGGTGGCTTGCGTGAAGGCCTGGATCTTGAAAATTGCGCCGAAGCCGTGGGCGAACTCGACAGCCTTTACATCTACATGATGAAGCGCCTGGCCGAGGCGAACATCAGCAGCGACCCGAGGATTCTCGATGAGGTCGCGGGCTTGCTGCGCACGGTGAAAGAAGGCTGGGACGGCATTGCTGCGCCAGCTCCGCAGTTCTAGGGAGATCGCCATGAGTCTTGTATTGCAGCGAATAGAACAAACTCGCGAAGCGCTGGTCGGTGCTTTGGCCGAGCGCGACTGGGAGGCCATCGGTCAATTGGACCTGGATTGCCGTTCCTGCATGGAAGACGTCTTGAGCGAGGCTTCGCTGGACGAAGAAGTTCTGCGTAGCAATCTTGAGGAGTTGCTGTATGTCTACAAGCAGCTACTTGAGGTAGCGATGGGGGAGAGGCAGGTGATAGTCGATGAAATGTCTCAGATCCAGCAAGCGCGGAACGCGGCAAAGGTTTACCATCTGTTTGGTTAATTAACCCCAAGTTAATCCAGATATGTGCGCCATAAATTTGACTGTGCGCGGTTTTTTGACTTAACTAGTGGCTGGTTCCAGATTTCAGTCGTCTTCAGGCATAACATGTCTGCAAGCGTCTAGCTTGCCCCAGCATTTTGGGCATTGAGTTGACTAGGGAAGTTGCTATTGCATGTGGCGTGAAACCAAAATTCTGCTGATTGATGACGATAGCGTCCGCCGCCGCGACCTGGCGGTGATTTTGAATTTTCTCGGTGAAGAAAATTTACCCTGCGGTAGCCATGACTGGCAGCAGGCTGTCGGCTCTTTGTCGTCAAGTCGTGAAGTAATCTGTGTCCTCATCGGGACAGTCAATGCTCCTGGTTCACTTCTGGGCTTGTTAAAGACACTCTCGACATGGGATGAGTTCCTTCCGGTTTTGTTAATGGGCGATAATTCTTCCATTGACCTGCCGGAAGACCAGCGTCGGCGAGTGCTTTCGACTCTCGAAATGCCGCCCAGCTACAGCAAATTGCTCGATTCGCTGCACCGTGCCCAGGTCTATCGCGAGATGTACGACCAGGCCCGCGAGCGCGGTCGTCATCGCGAGCCTAATCTTTTCCGCAGTCTTGTCGGCACCAGCCGGGCGATCCAACACGTCCGCCAGATGATGCAGCAAGTCGCCGATACCGATGCCAGCGTGCTGATCCTCGGTGAGTCCGGCACCGGCAAGGAAGTGGTTGCGCGCAACCTGCATTACCATTCCAAGCGCCGCGAAGCGCCGTTCGTGCCGGTCAACTGCGGGGCGATCCCGGCCGAGTTGCTGGAAAGCGAACTGTTCGGTCATGAGAAGGGCGCCTTTACCGGGGCGATCACCAGTCGCGCCGGTCGATTCGAACTGGCCAACGGCGGCACCCTGTTCCTCGATGAAATCGGCGACATGCCGCTGCCGATGCAGGTCAAGCTGCTACGCGTGTTGCAGGAGCGCACCTTCGAGCGCGTGGGCAGCAACAAGACCCAGAGCGTCGACGTGCGCATCATTGCGGCGACCCACAAGAATCTCGAAAGCATGATCGAGATCGGCACCTTCCGCGAAGACCTGTACTACCGCTTGAATGTGTTCCCGATCGAGATGGCGCCGCTGCGTGAGCGCGTCGAAGACATTCCGCTGCTGATGAACGAGTTGATCTCGCGCATGGAGCACGAGAAGCGCGGTTCGATCCGGTTCAACTCGGCGGCGATCATGTCGCTGTGCCGGCATGGCTGGCCGGGCAACGTCCGCGAACTGGCCAACCTGGTGGAGCGCATGGCAATCATGCATCCATACGGCGTGATCGGCGTGGTCGAGTTGCCGAAGAAATTCCGCTACGTCGACGATGAAGACGAGCAAATTGTCGACAGCCTGCGCAGCGATCTGGAAGAGCGCGTGGCCATCAACGGTCATACGCCGGACTTCACGGCCAACGCCATGTTGCCGCCGGAGGGTCTGGACCTGAAGGACTACCTCGGTGGTCTGGAGCAAGGCTTGATTCAGCAGGCGCTGGATGACGCCAATGGCATTGTGGCGCGCGCGGCCGAGCGGTTGCGTATCCGTCGTACCACGCTGGTGGAAAAGATGCGCAAGTACGGCATGAGCCGGCGTGATGGAGACGAACAGGCGGATGATTGACGCCTGTTTTTCAAGTCATTCATTTATAAGAAGTTTTTTTTAGGCACGGGTATTGCTACGTCCCTCGCAACGTTCCGTTTCACTGACGGTCAGCCAAGCGAGAGAGCACAATGCCCCAAGCCGCCCAGATGTCTCCTGTCCCTGATGTTTCGCGGCAGCCGTCGTCCGTAGAGCAGGCGAGTCGGCAGGGCCTTGAGCAGGCATTCGCACTGTTCAATCAGATGTCCACTCAGTTGACTGATTCCTACAGCATGCTTGAAGCCCGGGTCACCGAGCTCAAGGGTGAACTGGCGGTGGTCAGTGCCCAGCGCATGCAGGAGCTGGCGGAAAAGGAACGCCTGGCCAACCGTCTGCAAAACCTCCTTGATCTGTTACCCGGCGGTGTCATCGTCATTGACGCCCAGGGCATCGTGCGCGAAGCCAATCCGGCGGCGAGCGAGCTGCTGGGCCTGCCGCTGGAAGGTGAATTGTGGCGCCACGTCATTGCCCGCTGTTTTGCGCCGCGCGAAGACGATGGTCATGAAGTCTCCCTCAAGGATGGTCGGCGTCTGTCGATCGCCACGCGCTCGCTGGACGCCGAGCCGGGCCAGTTGGTGCTGCTCAATGACCTGACCGAAACCCGCCATCTGCAGGATCAACTGGCCCGTCATGAGCGTCTGTCGTCGCTGGGGCGCATGGTCGCTTCGTTGGCTCATCAGATACGCACACCGTTGTCCGCCGCGCTGCTGTATGCCAGTCACTTGACCGAGCAAGAGCTGCCGGTCGCTACCCGGCAGCGCTTTGCCGGGCGTCTCAAGGAGCGCCTGCACGAACTGGAACACCAGGTGCGCGACATGTTGGTCTTCGCCCGTGGCGAGTTGCCGCTGACCGACCGCGTGACCCCCGGTCAACTGATGCAATCGTTGCAAGCGGCGGCGCTGACCCACGTGCAGGATCTGCCGATCCGCTGGCAGTGCGACAGTCACTCGGGGGAGTTGCTGTGCAATCGCGACACCCTGGTCGGTGCGATCCTCAATCTGATCGAGAACGCCATCCAGGCCAGTGCCGGTCAATTGCGCCTCAAGATTCACCTCTACACCCGCGGCAACAACCTGCGCCTGTGCGTCAGTGACAGTGGCAGCGGTATCGACGCCGCCGTTCTGGCGCGATTGGGCGAACCCTTTTTTACCACCAAGAGCACCGGTACAGGTCTTGGCCTGACCGTGGTCAAGGCCGTGGCGCGTGCTCATCGGGGCGAATTGCAGCTGCGCTCGCGGCTCGGTCGCGGCACCTGCGCGCAGGTCATCCTGCCGTTGTTCAGCAGCGCTCAAGGCGCGGAGTGACGCCGATGGGTATCAAGGTTCTGCTGGTCGAGGACGACCGCGCTTTGCGCGAGGCACTGGCTGATACGCTGCTGCTCGCGGGGCATGATTACAAGGCGGTGGGGTCGGCAGAGGAGGCGTTGCTTGCCGTCGGCGGCGAGGTCTTCAGCCTGGTGATCAGTGACGTCAATATGCCGGGCATGGACGGCCACCAGTTGCTTGGCATGCTGCGAGCGCGGCAGCCGCAGTTGCCGGTGTTGCTGATGACGGCTCACGGTGCGGTCGAGCGCGCGGTCGATGCGATGCGCCAGGGGGCGGCGGACTATCTGGTCAAGCCATTCGAGCCCAAGGCGTTGCTCGATCTGGTGGGGCGTCATGCCCTGGGCAGTCTCGGCCTGACCGAGGGCGAAGGGCCGGTAGCGTTCGAGCCGGCGAGCGCGCAGTTACTCGAGTTGGCGGCGCGGGTCGCACGCAGCGATTCCACGGTGTTGATCTCGGGCGAGTCGGGTACGGGCAAGGAAGTGCTGGCGCGTTATATTCATCAGCATTCTCATCGAGCCAATCAGCCGTTCATCGCGATCAACTGCGCAGCGATTCCGGACAACATGCTCGAAGCGACGTTGTTCGGTCACGAGAAGGGTTCCTTCACCGGCGCCATTGCCGCGCAAGCCGGCAAGTTCGAGCAGGCCGACGGCGGCACCATTTTGCTCGATGAAATTTCCGAAATGCCCCTGGGGCTCCAGGCCAAATTACTGCGTGTGCTGCAAGAGCGCGAGGTCGAAAGGGTTGGTGCGCGCAAACCGATCACGCTGGATATTCGCGTGGTCGCCACCACCAATCGCGACCTGGCGGGTGAAGTGGCGGCGGGGCGTTTCCGCGAGGACCTCTATTATCGCCTGTCGGTGTTTCCCCTGGCCTGGCGCCCGTTGCGCGAGCGTACCGCCGACATCCTGCCGCTGGCCGGGCGTCTGCTGGCCAGGCACGTCAATAAAATGAAGCATTCGCCTGCCAGGTTGTCGCCCGAAGCTCAGGCGTGCCTGATCGGTTATCCATGGCCGGGTAACGTTCGTGAGCTGGACAACGCGATTCAGCGTGCGCTGATTCTGCAGCAGGGTGGCTTGATCCAGCCGCAGGATTTCTGCCTCGCCGGGCCGGTGGCTTGCGCGCCACTGCGTGCGTTGGCGCAGGCGCCGGTACGCCCCGTGGAAGTCGAGTCCGAGTCGGTCGGTGCGCTGGGCGATGACCTGCGTCGCCGTGAATTCCAGATGATCATCGATACCTTGCGCGCCGAGCGCGGTCGTCGCAAAGAGGCGGCCGAGCGCCTGGGTATCAGCCCGCGAACCCTGCGCTACAAGCTGGCGCAGATGCGCGATGCCGGCATGGATGTGGAAGCGTATTTGTTCGCCACCTGATGCGTCATGCCGCAACGCAATCCCTGTAGGAGCTGGCTTGCCAGCGAATCGATGGTTGTAGTGACGCAGCCTTCGCTGGCAAGCCAGCTCCTACAGAGAATTGCGTGGAGTCCGGGAAGAGCTGGCACCCTTGTTGCTAACACCTCATTACCCGCCGAGTGAGTGTCAAAAAATTGCGGGTCGTCAAAGAGAGAGACCATGAGCCAAGGTATTGAATTCAATCGGTTGATGCTCGACATGCGCGCCATGCAAATGGATGCCATGTCTGCGCCGAAATCGACGGCCGTCCCTGAAGTGGCGGGCAGCAGCTTTTCCGACATGCTCGGCCAGGCCGTCAATAAAGTGAACGACACGCAACAGGCTTCCACTCAGTTGGCCAGCGCCTTCGAAATCGGCAAAAGCGGCGTCGACCTCACAGACGTGATGATTTCCTCGCAGAAGGCCAGTGTGTCATTCCAGGCATTGACCCAGGTGCGCAACAAGCTGGTTCAGGCTTACCAAGACATCATGCAGATGCCTGTTTAAAGGACGAGATTGAGTCATGGCAGAAGCAGTCGCCGATAACGTTCCGGCCAAGGCCACTCCAATAGACGGCAAGCCGCCGCTGTTCGGGTTGTCCTTCCTGGAAAACCTCTCCGAGATGACCATGTTGCGTCAGGTGGGCCTGTTGGTCGGCCTGGCGGCGAGCGTGGCGATTGGTTTTGCCGTGGTGTTGTGGTCCCAGCAACCGGACTACCGGCCTCTGTACGGCAGCCTTGCCGGCATGGACGCCAAGCAGGTCATGGAAACCCTGGCCTCCGCCGATATCCCGTACACCGTCGAACCCAATTCCGGTGCCTTGCTGGTCAAGGCCGATGACCTGTCCCGCGCGCGGCTCAAGCTTGCGGCCGCTGGTGTCACTCCCAGCGATGGCAATATCGGTTTTGAAATCCTCGACAAGGAGCAGGGACTGGGCACCAGCCAGTTCATGGAAGCGACCCGCTATCGTCGCGGCCTCGAAGGCGAACTGGCCCGGACCATTTCCAGCCTGAACAACGTCAAGGGTGCCCGCGTGCACCTGGCGATCCCGAAAAGTTCGGTGTTCGTACGCGACGAGCGCAAGCCGAGCGCTTCGGTTCTGGTTGAGCTCTATTCCGGTCGCTCCCTCGAACCCGGCCAGGTCGTGGCCATCATCAACCTGGTGGCGACCAGCGTTCCCGAACTCAGCAAGTCGCAGATCACCGTCGTCGACCAAAAGGGCACCCTGCTCTCGGATCAGGCGGAAAACTCCGAACTGACCATGGCCGGCAAGCAATTCGACTACAGCCGTCGCATGGAAAGCATGCTCACCCAGCGCGTGCACAATATCCTGCAGCCGGTGCTGGGCAACGACCGTTACAAGGCCGAAGTCTCGGCCGACGTGGATTTCAGTGCGGTCGAGTCGACTTCCGAGCAATTCAACCCGGATCAACCGGCGTTGCGCAGCGAGCAGTCGGTCAACGAGCAGCGTACCGCCAGCAACGGCCCGCAAGGTGTGCCGGGTGCCTTGAGCAACCAGCCGCCGTCGCCGGCCTCCGCTCCGCAAACCACCGGTGGTGCCACCGCGTCGGCCGGCATGGTGCAGCCAGGCCAGCCGCTGATCGACGCCAACGGCCAGCAAATCATGGACCCGGCCACCGGTCAGCCAATGCTCGCACCGTACCCGGCGGACAAGCGTTCACAATCGACCAGGAACTTCGAACTCGACCGTTCCATCAGCCACACCAAGCAGCAGCAGGGCCGATTGAATCGCCTGTCGGTGTCGGTGGTGGTCGATGATCAGGTCAAGATCAATCCGGCCAACGGCGAAACCACCCGTGCGCCCTGGAGCGCCGATGAATTGGCGCGCTTCACTCGCCTGGTGCAGGACGCGGTCGGCTTCGATGCCAGCCGTGGTGACAGCGTCAGCGTGATCAACATGCCGTTCTCCGCCGAGCGCGGTGAAGTGATTGCCGATATTGCGTTCTATTCCCAGCCGTGGTTCTGGGACATCGTCAAGCAAGTGCTGGGTGTGCTGTTCATTCTGGTGCTGGTGTTCGGTGTGCTGCGTCCGGTGCTCAACAACATCACCGGGGGCGGCAAGGGCAAGCAGCTGGCCGATATCGGCAGCGACGTCGAGTTGGGCGGCATGGGCGGTCTGGATGGCGAGTTGGCCAACGACCGTGTCAGCCTCGGCGGTCCGCAAAGCATCCTGCTGCCGAGCCCGAGCGAAGGCTATGACGCTCAGTTGAACGCAATCAAGAGTCTGGTGGCAGAAGATCCGGGTCGTGTGGCCCAGGTCGTGAAAGAGTGGATTAACGCAGATGAGTGATAACCGAGCCGTTGCCGCCAAACTGTCCAAGGTCGACAAGGCCGCAATCCTGTTGTTGTCCCTGGGCTCCACCGACGCTGCCCAGGTGCTGCGCCACATGGGCCCCAAAGAGGTTCAGCGCGTGGGCGTGGCCATGGCCCAGATGGGTAATGTGCACCGCGAGCAGGTCGAGCAGGTGATGAGCGAGTTCGTCGATATCGTCGGCGACCAGACCAGCCTGGGCGTCGGCTCCGACGACTATGTGCGCAAGATGCTCACCCAGGCCCTGGGCGAAGACAAGGCCAACGGCCTGATCGATCGCATCCTGCTCGGTGGCAACACCAGCGGCCTCGACAGCCTGAAGTGGATGGAGCCGCGCGCCGTCGCCGACGTGATCCGTTATGAGCACCCGCAGATCCAGGCAATCGTGGTGGCGTACCTCGATCCGGACCAGGCCGGTGAAGTGCTCGGCAACTTCGACCACAAGGTGCGACTGGACATCATTCTGCGGGTTTCCTCGCTGAACACCGTACAGCCAGCGGCCCTGAAGGAACTCAACCAGATTCTCGAGAAGCAGTTCTCCGGCAACTCGAACGCCTCGCGCACCACCCTGGGTGGCATCAAGCGCGCAGCGGACATCATGAACTTCCTCGACAGCTCCATTGAAGGCCAGCTCATGGACTCGATCCGCGAAGTCGACGAAGACCTGTCCGGCCAGATCGAAGACCTCATGTTCGTCTTCAACAACCTGGCCGATGTCGACGACCGCGGGATCCAGGCGCTGCTCCGCGAGGTGTCCTCCGACGTGCTGGTGCTGGCCCTCAAGGGGTCGGACGAAGGCGTCAAGGAGAAGATCTTCAAGAACATGTCCAAGCGTGCGGCCGAACTGTTGCGCGACGATCTGGAAGCCAAGGGCCCGGTGCGCGTCAGCGACGTGGAAACCGCGCAGAAGGAAATCCTCACCATCGCCCGCCGTATGGCCGAAGCCGGAGAAATCGTTCTCGGCGGCAAGGGCGGCGAGGAAATGATCTAACACCATGGTCAAGAATGATGATGCACCCACTGACCTGATCCGGGCCAGGGATGTCGGTGGCTTCGAGTCCTGGGCGCTGCCCAGTTTCGACCCGCCGGAACCCGAGCCGGAACCAACGCCGGAACCCGAACCGCCGGAAATGGAGGAAGTGCCGCTGGAGGAAGTCCAGCCGCTGACCCTCGAAGAGCTCGAAAGCATTCGCCAGGAAGCCTACAACGAAGGCTTTGCGGTGGGTGAGAAGGAAGGTTTCCACAGCACCACGCTCAAGGTCCGCCAGGAAGCCGAGGTGGTCCTGGCCGCCAAGATTGCAGCGCTGGAGCAATTGATGAGCCATCTGTTCGAGCCCATCGCCGAGCAGGACACCCAGATCGAAAAGTCCCTGGTCGACCTCGTGCAACACATCACCAGACAGGTGATCCAGCGCGAACTGGCCATCGACTCGACACAGATCGAACACGTGATGCGCGAGGCGCTCAAGCTGTTGCCGCTGGGCGTGGGCAATGTGCGGCTGTACATCAATCCGCAGGATTTCGAACAGGTCAAAGCCCTTCGCGAACGCCATGAAGAAACCTGGCGCATCGTCGAGGACGAGTCGTTGTTGCCCGGCGGTTGCCGGGTCGAGACAGAACACAGCCGCATCGACGCCACAGTCGAAACCCGTGTCGCGCAGGTGATGGACAAGCTGTTCGACCAGTTGCACGAACAGTCCTTGCACCCGGCCGCACCGGACTTGAGCCTGGAACTGCCGGTCGACAGCAAGCCCGCTGCCGCGCCAGAAGCGGATGTGCCTGATGCGCCTTGAGCGCACCAGCTTCGCCAGGCGCCTGGGCAGTTACGCCGAGGCGACTACGCTTGCCGGCGCGCCGATCCTTGAGGGCCGCTTGCTGCGCATGGTCGGCCTGACCCTCGAAGCCGAAGGTCTGCGCGCCGCCATGGGCAGTCGCTGCATGGTCATCAACGACGACAGCTATCACCCCGTGCAGGTCGAAGCCGAAGTGATGGGTTTCTCCGGCAGTAAAGTCTTTCTGATGCCGGTCGGCAGCGTCGCTGGCATCGCACCCGGTGCCCGCGTAGTTCCCTTGTCCGATACCGGGCGTTTGCCGATGGGCATGAGCATGCTCGGGCGGGTGCTGGATGGCGCCGGCCGTGCACTGGACGGCAAGGGCGGGATGAAGGCCGAAGACTGGGTGCCAATGGATGGCCCGACCATCAACCCGCTCAAGCGCGAACCGATCAGTGAACCGCTGGACGTGGGCATCCGTTGCATCAACGGCATGTTGACGGTCGGGCGCGGCCAGCGGCTGGGCCTGTTTGCCGGTACCGGTGTCGGTAAATCGGTGTTGCTGGGGATGATGACGCGCTTCACCGAGGCCGACATCATCGTCGTCGGGCTGATCGGTGAGCGAGGCCGTGAAGTTAAAGAGTTCATCGAGCACATCCTCGGTGAAGAGGGGCTCAAGCGTTCAGTGGTGGTGGCGTCCCCGGCGGACGATGCGCCGCTGATGCGTCTGCGCGCGGCGATGTATTGCACGCGCATCGCCGAGTATTTCCGCGACAAGGGCAAGAATGTCCTGTTGCTGATGGACTCCCTGACCCGTTTTGCCCAGGCCCAACGGGAAATCGCCCTGGCCATCGGCGAGCCGCCAGCGACCAAGGGCTATCCGCCGTCGGTATTCGCCAAGCTGCCGAAACTGGTGGAGCGGGCCGGTAATGCGGAGAAGGGCGGTGGTTCGATCACCGCGTTCTACACCGTGCTGTCCGAAGGCGATGACCAACAGGACCCGATTGCCGACTCGGCACGGGGCGTGCTCGACGGGCACATCGTGCTGTCCCGGCGCCTGGCCGAGGAAGGGCATTACCCGGCCATTGATATCGAGGCGTCCATCAGCCGGGTGATGCCGGCGGTGGTGTCGCCGGAACACATGGCCCGTGCGCAGTATTTCAAGCAGTTGTGGTCGCGTTATCAGCAGAGCCGCGACCTGATCAGCGTCGGTGCCTACGTCGCTGGCGGTGACCGCGAGACCGATCTGGCGATTTCCTTGCAGCCGCAATTGGTCAAATACCTGCGTCAGGGTCTCAACGACAGCATCAGCCTGGGTGAAAGCGAAGCGTATCTCGCCTCGATCTTCGCGCCCGCGGCGGGCGGTTAAGCGATCATGGCCCTGAGTCGGGCAGGAAGGCTGGCGCCGGTGGTGGAAATGGCCGAAAAGGCCGAGAAAACCGCGGTCCAGCGCCTGGGGCACTTTCAGGGGCAAGTGCGTTTGGCACAAAGCAAACTCGCCGACCTTGAAGCCTTCCGTCTCGACTATCAGGAACAATGGATCGTACGCGGCAGCGGCGGCGTCTCGGGCCAATGGCTGCTGGGCTATCAGGGCTTTCTCGCGCAATTGGGCACGGCCATCGACCAGCAGCGGCAAAGCCTGGCCTGGCATCAGAACAACCTGAACAAGGCTCGGGAAACCTGGCAGCAGGCGTTTGCCCGGGTCGAAGGTTTGCGCAAATTGGTCGAACGCTATGCCGATGAGGCGCGACGGCTGGAGGACAAGCGCGAGCAGAAGCTGCTGGATGAGTTGTCCCAGCGCTTGCCGCGTCAGGATCCGTATTAGAAGATCGCATCCTGCGGCAGCTCCTACAGGGGATTGCATTCTCATGTAGGAGCTGCCGCAGGCTGCGATCTTTTGATCTTGCTCCTATTCCCACCAAGTGCTAAACCTTCTACACGTACGTTCTCCAAAGACAAGGAAGCCATTGAATGCCAGTCGTTGCCGAAGTGTCCCCTGATGGGCAAAAGTTGACGATATCAGTCAAAGGACGATTCGATTTCGCCAAGCATCAGGAATTTCGTGAGTCCTACGAAGATAAACAGCTATCGGCGGTTGTGGTCGACCTGAAAGAGGCCACTTACCTCGACAGCTCTGCGTTGGGCATGCTGCTGTTGCTGCGCGATCACGCCGGCGGCGACGACTCCGATGTGCGCGTCGTCAACAGCAATACCGACGTGCGCAAAATCCTCGCCATCTCCAACTTCGACAAGCTGTTCGACATCAGTTGATTGCCATGCAGCCGCTGAAGATCCTGATTGCCGAGGACAGCGCCGCCGATCGCCTGTTGCTGTCGAGCATCCTGCGCCGCCTGGGGCACGACGTGCTGACTGCGGCCAACGGTGCCGAAGCGGTCGACACGTTTCGCCAGCAGCAACCACACCTGGTATTGATGGACGCGATGATGCCGGTGATGGACGGCTTCGAGGCGGCCCGGCAAATCAAGGCCCTGGCCGGGGAAACCCTGGTGCCGATCATCTTCCTCACCTCGTTGTCCGAAAGCGAAGCCCTGGCCCGTTGCCTGGAAGTCGGCGGTGACGACTTTCTGGCGAAGCCGTACAACCAGGTGATTCTCGCCGCCAAGATCAAGGCGATGGATCGCTTGCGGCGCTTGCAGGACACCGTGCTGCAACAGCGTGACCAGATTGCCCGGCACCACGACTACCTGCTCAACGAACAGCGCGTGGCCAAGGCCGTTTTCGACAAGGTGGCGCACTCCGGCTGCCTGAATGCCGCTGCGAATATCCGTTATCTGCAATCGCCCTATGCGCTGTTCAACGGCGATCTGTTGCTGGCCGCGTTCACCCCGGCCGGCGACATGCACGTGCTGCTGGGCGACTTTACCGGCCACGGTCTGCCGGCGGCGGTGGGCGCCATGCCCCTGGCCGAAGTCTTCTACGGAATGACCGCCAAGGGCTATGGCCTGGCGGAAACCCTGCGCGAGATGAATGCCAAGCTCAAGCGCATTCTGCCGGTGGACATGTTCTGCTGTGCCACGTTGCTGTGCCTGAGTTTTCAGCGTCGTTCAGTGGAGGTCTGGAACGGCGGCATGCCCGACGGTTATCTGCATTGCATTGCCAGTGGCGAGCGAACGCCTCTGCCGGCGCGGCACCTGCCTTTGGGGGTGCTGAGTCCGGAGTCCTTCGATGAGCGTACCGAGGTGTTTCCCATGGTGCTCGGGGATCGCGTGTTTCTCCTGTCTGATGGGGTGATCGACACCTGCGACGCCAATGATCAGTTGTTTGGCGTGCAGCGATTGCAGCAGGTGTTCGCCGCCAATCGCCAGCCGGATGTGCTGTTCGAAGAGATCGAGCATGCGCTGCGACAGTTTGGCGGTGAAGCGCGCGACGATGTCAGCATGGTCGAAATCAGCCTGCTGGAGCCGGCGCAGATCACGCCGCCGGCGTTGGTCTACTCCGACAGCGGCCAGTCGTGCCCGCTGGACTGGTCGGTGAGTTTCGAGTTTCGCGCCGCCACACTGAAGCGTTTCAACCCCTTGCCCTATCTGTTGCAATTGCTGCTTGAGGTGCATGGTCTGCGGGGCCAGAGCGGTGCGCTCTACAGTGTGCTGGCGGAACTCTATTCCAATGCGCTGGAGCATGGCGTGCTGGGGCTGGACTCGAGCCTCAAGCGCGATGCATCGGGTTTTGCGCGTTATTATCAGCAGCGTAATACCCGTCTGGACGAACTCCAGGAAGGCTATGTACGGTTGCATTTGCAGGTGACGCCAACAGACGACGGCGGTTGCCTGACCATTCACATCGAAGACAGCGGCAAGGGTTTCGATGTCGAGCGGGTGATGAAAAGACCTGTGGATGACATCCGCCTGTCGGGACGTGGAGTCAGTCTGATCCGCCAGTTGGGGCGTAATGCCCGCTGGACCGACGATGGTCGAAGTGCACGTGTGGAGTTTATCTGGAAGGCTGCGCAGTAATCCGCGCATTCTTGATCAAGGAGTGAGCAAATGAACGACAAAAACGACAAACATGTGGATCGCGGCGTGCTGAGTGCATTGCAGGAAGTGATGGAAGAGGGCTATGCGGATTTGCTGGATATCTTTCTTGCGGACTCCGAAGAGCGCATTAACGTCTTGCGAACGACTGACAGTACTGCACTGCTCGTTGCAACCGCCCATAGCTTCAAGGGCAGCAGCAGCAATATGGGTGCAGTCAGGCTGACCGAGCTCTGCCATCAACTTGAACAGCGGGCCAAAGATTTGCCATGTGCCGCCGTTCAGGAACTGGTCGGCGAAATCGACCGCGAATTCGCCGCTATCCGGCCTCTGTACGAAGCTGAACGACAGCGTTGCCCAGCGAAAATCTGAGCATGCGCTGCATTTTGTCTCCTTCGAGTGAAACTGGCTCGACCTTTGCACTTAACTCGTCCAACTGTACTTACGAGCCCCGTGCAGCGGAGACTGTTTCATGCCCGTTACCCCCAATATTCTGCTTCAGGCCTCCAGGCAGGCCAAGATTCAAGCGGCCTGCGCCAATCCTCCGGCGCTGACCGCTGAGCCTGGGGACAAGGCCGCAAGCTTCGCTCATGTCTATGCCAATCAGGCCCAGAACAAGCCCAATGCGTCGGCGGATGCCTCGGTCAAGCCGAGTCGCGAAAAAAGCTCCGATGTCGCAGGAGAAAAAGACGCTGGCGACGACAAGTCTGCCGCCGGGGAGCTGGTGGTTGCCGATGGCGGCAAATCCTTGCCTTCCGATACGCCGGTGCAGGCTGACGACAAGACCGCCGACAATGAGGCGTCAGATGTCGACCGTGCTCCGGTCGTCGATACCGCACCGCTCGATCCGGCGCTTGATCCCTCACTGCTGCAAGCCATACAGCCAGTAGCGCCTGCGTCGGCACCGACAACGCCTGCCGTGGCCGATGCGGCGCAGCCAGCGGCTGAAGCGCCGGTTGCGGCGGCGATCATGGCGACAAACGCTCCAGCGCCGACCGGCACTGACGGCGATTTCGATCCCGAGACCGATCCGCTCGACGCCTTGCCAGCGGTGCGCCTGGCAATGGAGCAGAGCGGTCACGTATCGGCTTCCAGCCAGGCGCAGCCCAAGACTGCACCGACACAGACTCAAGCCCAGGCTGACGGTGAGCTGACATCGGCGCAAAACTTTGCCGCCGGCATGGCGACCCTGCTGGATGTTCAGGCCGACAAGAACAGCACCGATCAAGGCGACGACAAGGCTTTCAGCGGGTTGCTCGATGACGGCCTGAAGGATCTCAAGTCCGCCAGCAGCGACACCCGTGTCGATGATTTCGCCAACCGTCTGGCCGCGCTGACCCAGGCGGCCACACCGAAGACCGCCAATGCCTTGCCGGTGAACCAGCCGATCGCCATGCATCAGAGCGGGTGGACCGAAGAGGTGGTGAACCGGGTCATGTACCTGTCCAGCGCTAATCTCAAGGCGGCGGACATCCAGTTGCAGCCCGCTGAACTCGGGCGTCTGGACATTCGGGTGAATATGGTTCCCGATCAACAGACCCAGGTTACGTTCATGAGTGCGCATCCGGGTGTCCGTGAGGCGCTGGATGGCCAGGTCCATCGCTTGCGCGATATGTTCGCGCAACAGGGCATGGGGCAGGTCGATGTCAACGTTTCGGACCAGTCCCGTGGTTCGCAGCAAGGGCAGGAACAGGCCCGGCAAAGCCAGAGCGGGCGGACCAATGCCAGCGGCGGTCGCCTCGATTCAATGGATGACGACGTGGCCCCGGGCGTCGCTGAAGTGGCTGCCAATACCACCCGCGTGATCGGCTCCAGTGTGGTCGATTACTACGCCTGATCAAAGCCATCACTCCAATCGTTCCCATGGCATGGGAACGAACCCTCTGTAGGAGCGAGCCTGCTCGCGATGGAGTTAAACGATGACGAGGGCCATCTGAATAAACGCGGCGCTCTCACGTCTTTCGCGAGCAGGCTCGCTCCTACATGGCATAACACTTGCTCTTGCCTTGCCGTGCGACTGTGAAAACCCGAATAGTGACGGATTATTGGCATGGCGAAGAGCGACGCAGCAGTAAAAGACCCCGCAACCAAAGGCAAACTCAAGCTGATTATCGTGATCGTGGTGGCCCTGCTGCTGGCGATCGGTGTGTCCGTGGGGGCGACCTGGTACTTCATGCACAGCGCTCAGAGCAAGCCTGCCGCCGTGGTGGAAACCGTTGCCATCGGCAAACAGCCAGCGATTTTCGAGTCGATGGCGCCGGCTTTCGTCGCCAACTTCAACCTGAACGGTCGCCAGCGCTACATGCAAGTGAGCATCACCATGCTCGCGCGCAACCAGGCAGACCTGGATGCGCTCAAGGTCCACATGCCGGTGATCCGCAATAACCTGGTCATGCTGTTTTCCGGGCAGGACTTCGCGACCCTCGCCTCGCCGGTCGGACAGGAAATGCTGCGGCAGAAAGCCACCGCCAGCGTCCAGGAAGTGGCGCAGAAAGAGCTCGGCAAAGTGGTGATCGAACAGTTGCTTTTCACTAATTTCGTACTGCAGTAGGAACACGACATGGCCGTGCAGGACCTGCTGTCCCAGGATGAGATCGACGCGCTGTTGCATGGCGTCGACGATGGTCTGGTACAGACCGAAAACGCTGCCGAACCCGGCACCGTCAAAAGCTATGACCTGACCAGCCAGGATCGCATCGTCCGTGGACGCATGCCGACCCTGGAAATGATCAACGAGCGTTTTGCCCGCTATACCCGCATCAGCATGTTCAACATGCTGCGTCGCTCGGCGGACGTGGCGGTCGGCGGCGTGCAGGTGATGAAGTTCGGCGAATACGTGCACTCGCTGTATGTGCCGACCAGTCTCAACCTGGTCAAGATCAAACCCCTGCGCGGCACCGCGCTGTTCATCCTCGACGCCAAGCTGGTGTTCAAGCTGGTGGACAACTTCTTCGGCGGTGACGGCCGGCACGCCAAGATCGAAGGGCGTGAATTCACCCCGACCGAACTGCGTGTGGTGCGCATGGTGCTGGAGCAGGCGTTCGTCGATTTGAAGGAAGCCTGGCAGGCGATCATGGAAGTCAACTTCGAGTACATCAACTCGGAAGTGAACCCGGCCATGGCCAACATCGTCGGCCCGAGCGAGGCCATTGTGGTGTCGACCTTCCACATCGAACTCGATGGCGGTGGCGGCGACCTGCACGTGACCATGCCGTACTCGATGATCGAGCCGGTGCGCGAAATGCTCGACGCCGGCTTCCAGTCGGACCTCGACGACCAGGACGAGCGCTGGGTCAACGCCCTGCGCCAGGACGTGCTGGACGTCGACGTGCCGATCGGTGCCACGGTGGCCCGTCGTCAGTTGCGCCTGCGCGACATCCTGCACATGCAACCGGGGGATGTGATCCCGGTCGAGATGCCGGAAGAAATGATCATGCGCGCCAACGGCGTGCCGGCCTTCAAGGTCAAGATGGGCTCGCACAAGGGCAACCTGGCGTTGCAAGTGATCGAGCCGATCGAGCGCCGTTGACCGGCGCTCGTACCCATTCGCGATTAACCGAATTCTGAATTTTTGCTCGCCGAGGACACTGACAATATGAACATGCAGGACGATCAGGCACTGGCCGATGAATGGGCTGCGGCCCTGGAAGAAACCGGCGATGCCGGGCAGGCCGACATCGACGCTTTGCTGGCCGCTGACTCCGGCAGCTCCGCGTCCAACCGCCTGCCAATGGAAGAGTTCGGCAGCGTGCCGAAAAACAACGACCCGGTCAGCCTCGAAGGCCCGAACCTGGACGTGATCCTCGATATCCCGGTGTCGATTTCCATGGAAGTGGGCAGCACCGACATCAACATCCGCAACCTGCTGCAACTGAACCAGGGTTCGGTGATCGAGCTCGATCGCCTGGCTGGCGAGCCGCTGGACGTGCTGGTCAACGGCACGCTCATCGCCCACGGCGAAGTGGTGGTGGTCAACGAGAAGTTCGGCATCCGCCTGACGGACGTGATCAGCCCAAGCGAACGCATCAAGAAGCTGCGCTGAGTGAAAAAGGTTCTGGGAGCTTTGCTGGGATCGCTGCTGGTGATGCCGTTCAGCGTGCTGGCGGCCGAACCGGTCGCAACGGCGACCACGGCTGCTGCGCCGGCGGTGAGCAGTGGTGTGGCTGGGCAACTGACGCAACTGGTGTTCGGCTTGCTGCTGGTGCTGGGGCTGATCTTTCTCCTCGCCTGGTTGCTGCGTCGGGTCCAGCAGGCCGGTCCGGCCGGCAAGGGGCAGGTGATCGAGATTGTCGGCTCCCGCGCGCTGGGGCCGCGCGACCGGCTGATGCTGGTGCAGGTCGGCAACGAGCAGATTCTGCTCGGCCTGAGCCCAGGCAACATTGCTGCGCTGCATGTGCTCAAGGAGCCGGTGCAAGTGCCGAGTACCGAGAAGCCGACGCCGGAATTTGCCCAGCGCCTGTTGGAGATGCTGGGTAAAGATCAGAAGGATAAGAAGTAATGGGTGCGCTACGCATCGTCTTGACGCTGGCCCTGATGCTGGCCGCGCCACTGGCATTCGGCGCCGATCCGCTGTCGATCCCGGCCATCACCCTGGGCACCAATGCGCAGGGGGCGCAGGAGTACTCGGTCAGCCTGCAAATCCTGCTGATCATGACCGCGCTGAGCTTTATCCCGGCGTTTGTCATGCTGATGACCAGTTTCACCCGGATCATCATTGTCTTCTCGATCCTGCGCCAGGCCCTGGGCTTGCAGCAGACACCGTCGAATCAGATCCTTACCGGCATGGCGCTGTTCCTGACCCTGTTCATCATGGCGCCAGTATTCGACCGGGTGAACCAGGACGCCTTGCAGCCGTATCTGGCGGAAAAACTGACGGCCCAGGATGCGGTCGCCAAGGCGCAGGTGCCGATCAAGAACTTCATGCTCGCCCAGACCCGCACCAGCGATCTGGAGCTGTTCATGCGCCTGTCCAAGCGCACTGACATCGCGACGCCGGATCAGGCGCCGCTGACCATCCTGGTACCGGCCTTCGTGACCTCCGAGCTGAAAACGGCGTTCCAGATCGGCTTCATGATCTTCATTCCGTTCCTGATCATCGACCTGGTCGTGGCCAGTGTGTTGATGGCCATGGGGATGATGATGCTCTCGCCGCTGATCATTTCCCTGCCGTTCAAGATCATGTTGTTCGTGCTGGTGGATGGCTGGGCGCTGATCATCGGCACGCTGGCCAGCAGCTTCGGCGGTGTCTCGCCATGACGCCAGAAGTCGCAGTCGACATCTTTCGCGAAGCACTGTGGCTGACCACCATGATGGTGGCGATCCTGGTGATTCCAAGTTTGCTGGTGGGCTTGCTGGTGGCGATGTTCCAGGCAGCCACCCAGATCAACGAACAGACCCTGAGCTTCCTGCCGCGCCTGCTGGTGATGCTGGTGACGCTGATCGTCGGCGGTCCATGGATGGTGCAGACCTTCATGGATTACATCCTGCAGTTGTACGGCAGCATTCCTCAGGTCATCGGCTAAACCATGTCACTGCTTGCGCTGACCGATACGCAGATCAGCACTTGGGTGGCGACGTTCATGTTGCCGCTGTTTCGCGTCGGCTCCTTGCTGATGGTCATGCCGGTGTTCGGCACGACCTTGCTGCCGCGGCGCATTCGCCTGTATTTCGCCTTGGCCATTACCGTGGTCATCGCGCCGGGCCTGCCGCCGATGCCGCCGGTGAATGCCCTGGATCTGAGCGGGCTGTTGCTGATTGCCGAGCAGATTCTCATCGGTGCGGTGATGGGCTTCTCCTTGCAGCTGTTCTTTCAGGCCTTTGTGGTGGCCGGGCAGATCGTCGCCATCCAGATGGGCATGGGCTTCGCCTCCATGATCGACCCGGCCAACGGCGTATCGACGGCGGTGATCGGGCAGTTTTTCACCATGCTGGTGACGCTGCTGTTCCTGTCCATGAACGGTCATCTGGTGGTGTTCGAGATCCTCACCGAGAGTTTCACCACGTTGCCGGTGGGTGGCGGCTTGATGGTCAATCACTACTGGGAACTGGCCGGCAAGCTCGGCTGGGTGCTCGGTTCGGCGTTGTTGCTGGTGCTGCCGGCGATCACCGCGCTGCTGGTGGTCAACATCGCGTTTGGCGTCATGACCCGGGCGGCGCCGCAACTCAATATTTTCTCGGTCGGCTTCCCGCTGATCCTGGTGCTTGGGCTGTTCATCGTCTGGGTCGGGCTGGCGGACATTCTCAACCAGTATCAACCGCTGGCCTCCGAGGCCTTGCAGTTATTACGCGAAATGGCGCGGGCGAGCTGAGTCATGGCTGAGAGCGAAAGCGGTCAGGACAAAACAGAAGACCCCACGGAGAAGCGCAAGCAGGACTCCCGTGAAAAGGGTGAGGTAGCCCGGTCCAAGGAACTCAACACCCTGGCGATCATGCTGGTCGGTGCCTCGGCGCTGCTGATTTTTGGCGGCGCCATGGCGCAGGACATGATGGAGCTGATGCGCATCAATTTCTCGCTGCCGCGGGAAGTGATTCTGGATCAGCGCTCCATGGCCACCTACCTGATGCGCTCGGGGCAAATTGCCCTGTGGTCGATCCAGCCCGTGATGATCACCTTGGTGCTGGCCGCCATCATCGGTCCGATTTCCCTGGGTGGCTGGCTGTTCGCGGCGAGTTCCATGGCGCCCAAATTCAGCCGCTTGAACCCCGGTCCCGGCCTCAAGCGCATGTTCTCGACCAAGTCGCTGATCGAACTGCTCAAGGCTTTGGCCAAGTTCATCATCATCCTGTTCGTGGCGCTGGCGGTGTTGTCATCGGACATCGATGACCTGCTGCGCATCGCCCATGAGCCCTTGGACAGGGCGATCATTCACAGCCTGCAAGTGGTGGGCTGGAGCACCTTGTGGATGGCGTGCGGGCTGATCCTGATCGCTGTGGTGGATGTGCCGGTGCAGCTCTGGGAAAGCCACAAGAAACTGCTGATGACCAAGCAGGAAGTGCGTGACGAGCACAAGGATCAAGAGGGGCGGCCGGAGGTCAAGCAGCGGATTCGACAGCTGCAGCGCGAGATGTCCCAGCGCCGGATGATGGCCGCCATTCCCGAGGCTGACGTGGTCATCACCAACCCGACGCACTACGCCGTGGCCCTCAAGTACGACCCGGAAAAGGGTAATGCGCCGGTACTGCTGGCCAAGGGCAGCGACTTCCTGGCCCTGAAGATCCGTGAGATCGCGGCGGCCAACGAGATCCTGCTGCTGGAGTCGCCGGCGCTGGCGCGCTCGATCTACTACTCCACCGAGCTTGAGCAGGAAATTCCCGGCGGGCTGTACCTGGCGGTCGCGCAGGTGCTGGCTTACGTTTATCAGATTCGACAGTACCGGGCGGGCAAGGGCAAGCGACCGGATCCGCTCAAGGATGACCTGCCGATTCCGCCGGATCTGCGCCGCGACTCCTGATTTCGCGTTGTCTCTGCCGACCTCTTCGCTGGCAAGCCAGCTCCTACAGGTTTGGCGATAACCCTGTAGGAGCTGGCTTGCCAGCGAAGAGGCCCGTCCAGGCAATCGAATTGCGCAATGAAACTCTCTATCCCAATCCCTTGCAAAAGTTGGAAAGCTTCTTGCAGTAGCCGCTCTGCGCCTGCTTCGGGCGTCAAAAGTTTGCTTTAAAGGAACGGGGAAAATCGGTGGATCGCTCTCAGTTAATCAACAGTGCCCGCAGCAACATTGCCGACCTCAGTCGAGGCAATCTGGGCGTGCCGCTGTTGTTGCTGGTCATGCTGGCGATGATGATGTTGCCGGTGCCGCCGTTCCTGCTGGACGTGTTCTTCACCTTCAACATTGCCCTGTCCATCGTCGTGCTGCTGGTGTGCGTCTACGCCTTGCGGCCGCTGGATTTCGCGGTGTTCCCGACCATTCTGCTGGTGGCGACGCTGTTGCGCCTGGCGTTGAACGTGGCCTCCACGCGGGTGGTGATGCTCCACGGTCAGGACGGTCATGCGGCGGCCGGCAAGGTGATCCAGGCGTTCGGCGAGGTGGTGATCGGCGGTAACTACGTGGTCGGTATCGTGGTCTTCGCGATCTTGATGATCATCAACTTCGTCGTGGTGACCAAGGGCGCGGGGCGGATTTCCGAGGTGAGCGCGCGTTTCACCCTCGATGCGATGCCCGGCAAGCAAATGGCGATCGACGCCGACCTCAACGCCGGCCTGATCGATCAGGCCCAGGCCAAAGCCCGCCGTTCGGAAGTGGCCCAGGAAGCCGAGTTCTACGGCTCCATGGACGGTGCCAGCAAATTCGTCCGTGGTGACGCCATCGCCGGCCTGTTGATCCTGTTCATCAACCTGATCGGCGGCATGGCGGTCGGTATCTTCCAGCACAACATGAACTTCGCCGACGCCGGCAAGGTGTATGCGCTGTTGACCATCGGTGACGGTTTGGTGGCGCAATTGCCATCACTGCTGTTATCGACAGCCGCCGCGATCATGGTGACCCGTGCTTCCGGTTCGGAAGACATGGGCAAGCAAATCAATCGCCAGATGTTCGCCTCGCCCAAGGCGCTGGCGGTGGCGGCAGGCTTGATGGCGGTCATGGGCCTGGTGCCCGGCATGCCGCACTTCTCGTTCCTGAGCATGGCGGCCCTGGCGGCCGGTGGCGCTTACCTGTTCTGGAAAAAGCAGAACGTCGCCAAGGTGCAGGCCCTGCAAGAGGTCAAGCGCCAGCAGGAGTTGCTGCCGTCGCCTGCCCGCGCCCAGGAAACCAAGGAGCTTGGCTGGGATGACGTGACGCCCATCGACATGATCGGCCTTGAAGTGGGTTATCGCCTGATTCCGCTGGTGGACCGCAACCAGGGTGGCCAGTTGCTTGCGCGGATCAAGGGGGTGCGCAAGAAGCTGTCCCAGGACCTGGGCTTCCTGATGCCGACCGTGCATATCCGCGACAACCTCGACCTGGCGCCCAGTGCCTATCGCCTGACCCTCATGGGGGTAATCCTGGCCGAAGCAGAGATTTACCCGGATCGCGAACTGGCGATCAACCCGGGACAGGTCTACGGCACGCTCAACGGCATTACCGCCAAAGATCCGGCTTTCGGTCTGGAGGCGGTCTGGATTGAAATCAGCCAGCGCGCCCAGGCGCAATCCCTCGGTTATACGGTGGTCGATGCCAGTACCGTAGTGGCTACCCACTTGAACCAGATTCTCTACAAGCATTCCAGTGAACTGATCGGTCACGAAGAAGTGCAGCAGCTCATGCAATTGCTGGGCAAAAGCTCGCCGAAACTGGCCGAGGAGCTGGTGCCGGGCGTGGTTTCGCTGTCGCAGCTGCTCAAGGTGCTGCAAGCGCTGTTGGCCGAACAAGTGCCGGTGCGCGATATCCGCAGCATTGCCGAGGCCATCGCCAACAATGCCGCCAAGAGTCAAGATACCGCCGCGCTGGTGGCTGCCGTGCGTGTTGGCGTATCCCGTGCAATCGTGCAAAGCATTGTAGGCACTGAGTCGGAGCTGCCAGTCATCACGCTGGAGCCAAGGTTGGAACAGATATTGCTCAATAGTCTGCAAAAGGCCGGGCAAGGCTCGGAAGAGGGCGTTCTGCTGGAGCCAAGCATGGCTGAGAAGCTGCAACGTTCGTTGATCGACGCAGCGCAGCGCCAGGAGATGCAAGGTCAGCCGGTGATTCTGCTGGTGGCCGGTCCGGTTCGCGCGATGCTCTCGCGATTCGGCCGGCTCGCAGTCCCGGGTTTGCACGTGTTGGCTTACCAGGAAATCCCTGACAACAAGCAAGTGACCATCGTTGCGACAGTAGGGCCCAACGGCTGAGGTAGTGGTTTATGCAAGTTAAGCGTTTTTTCGCCGCCGATATGCGTCAGGCCATGAAGCTGGTTCGCGATGAGCTGGGCGCTGATGCCGCCATCATTGGCAACCGCCGGATCGCCGGGGGTGTCGAGCTGACGGCAGCGCTGGATTACAAGTTGTCGGCGCTGGCGCCGCGGGTTCCGAACATGGAACTCGAAGACGAGCTGCGCAAGACTCAGTCGCGGATCGTCACTGCCCAAGCCGAACTGAGCCTGCGTGGCGTCGGCGAGAGCGATAATGCGACCAATCGCCAGTTGTTCGCCGGCTTGCCGCTCACCGCAGCCGAGCCGTTGATCGAGCCGACCTACGCCGAACCCCGTCGCCCCGCACCGGCCGCTGCACCAGCCTCCACTGGCGTGGACCCGCGCGCGTTCGACTCGATGCGTTTCGAACTCAACAGCCTGCGCGAACTCATGGAAGTCCAGCTGGGCTCCCTGGCCTGGAATCAGCTACAGGGCAGCCGTCCGGACCAGGCCAACCTCTGGCGTCGCCTGCAACGCATTGGCCTGTCAGGCCCGCTGTCGCGCGACCTGCTGGCGCTGATCAGCGAAATCGAAGAACCTCGTCAGGCCTGGCGCATGTTGCTGGCGCACCTGGCGCGCATGATCGTTACCCCCGAAGTCGAGCCGCTGGAGGAGGGCGGTGTGATCGCCATGGTCGGCCCTGCCGGCATGGGCAAGACCACCACCCTGGCCAAGCTGGCGGCCCGTTACGTGCTCAAGTACGGCGCGCAGAACATTGCGCTGGTGAGCATGGACAGCTTCCGCATCGGTGCCCAGGAGCAGCTCAAGACCCTGGGGCGCATTCTCAATGTGTCGGTGACCCACGTCGATCCGGGCCAGTCCCTGGTGCAGGCGCTGGAACCCTTGCTGCGCAAGCGCGTGGTGCTGATCGATACCGCCGGCCTGCAGGCCAGCGATCCGGCCCTGCGCATGCAACTCGAAAGCCTGGCCGGTCGCGGCATTCGCTCAAAAAATTATCTGGTCCTGGCAACCACCAGCCAGAAACAGGTTCTAACCGCCGCCTATCATAGTTACAAGCGTTGCGGGCTCGCGGGCTGCATCCTGACTAAACTGGATGAAACGGCTAGTCTGGGCGAGGTGTTGAGCCTGGCCGTCAGTCATGAGCTGCCGGTGGCCTACCTGACCGATGGCCCGCGGATTCCGGATGATCTCCATCTGCCGCGCCGTCATCAGTTGGTCAGTCGCGCCGTCAGCGTGCAAATGCAGGAAGAACCCAGCGAAGAAGCCATGGCTGACATGTTCGCTGATATTTACCACAGCCAAACCAAGCAGGTTGGCTAAGGTAGTAATGAACAGTTTTTGTACCTACATCGATGGTCTGCCATGCATTGTTCCGTTTGTGAACGCGCAGCCAGTAATGTGGCCTCCGTCTATGCAAGACAAGGTAAAGAAATAACATGGGCAGCATGCATCCCGTACAGGTGATCGCGGTGACCGGCGGCAAAGGTGGCGTCGGGAAAACTAATGTGTCAGTGAACTTGTCCCTGGCTCTGGCTGAGCTTGGCCGGCGCGTCATGCTGTTGGACGCCGACCTGGGGCTGGCGAACGTCGACGTTCTGCTGGGCCTGACACCCAAACGTACCCTGGCCGACGTGATCGAGGGCCGCTGCGAACTGCGCGATGTACTGCTGCAGGGACCCGGCGGCATCCGTATCGTTCCGGCCGCATCCGGCACTCAGAGCATGGTGCATCTGAGCCCCGCGCAACACGCCGGCCTGATCCAGGCCTTCAGCGATATCGGCGACAACCTCGACGTATTGGTGATCGATACCGCGGCGGGCATTGGTGACTCGGTAGTCAGTTTCGTTCGCGCAGCCCAGGAAGTGCTGCTGGTGGTGTGCGACGAGCCGACCTCGATCACTGACGCCTACGCATTGATCAAATTGCTTAACCGTGACTACGGCATGAACCGCTTCCGCGTCCTGGCCAACATGGCCCAGAGCCCGCAGGAAGGGCGCAACCTGTTCGCCAAGTTGACCAAGGTCACGGATCGCTTCCTCGACGTCGCCCTGCAATACGTCGGCGCTGTGCCTTACGACGAAAGCGTGCGCAAGGCCGTGCAAAAGCAGCGCGCTGTCTACGAGGCGTTCCCGCGTTCCAAGTGCTCGCTGGCATTCAAGGCGATCGCACAGAAGGTCGATACCTGGCCGCTGCCTGCCAACCCGCGCGGGCACCTGGAGTTTTTCGTAGAGCGCCTCGTGCAGCAGACAGCAGGACCGGTTCTATGACAGCAAGCGGTTACAACCTCTACAAAAAATCGGCGCGTGATGCGCAGTACGAGCTGATCGAGCGTTACGCGCCGCTGGTTAAACGCATTGCCTACCACTTGTTGGCGCGCCTGCCGGCCAGTGTCCAGGTCGAAGACCTGATCCAGGCCGGGATGATCGGCCTGCTTGAGGTGTCGACCAAATATGACGCCAGCAAAGGCGCCAGTTTCGAGACGTACGCGGGCATTCGAATCCGCGGCGCCATGCTCGATGAGGTGCGCAAGGGGGACTGGGCGCCACGTTCGGTTCACCGCAATACGCGCATGGTCAGCGACGCCATTCGCTCGATTGAAGCGAAAACCGGCCGTGACGCTAAAGATCACGAAGTTGCGGCCGAACTCCAATTGAGTCTCGACGATTACTACGGGATTTTGAACGACACCCTGGGCAGCCGGCTGTTCAGTTTCGACGATCTGTTGCAGGACGGCGAACACGAAGGTCTGCACGAGGATGGCGCGAGTGCTCATATCGAGCCGTCACGCGATCTGGAAGATGAACGCTTCCAGGCTGCGCTGGCGGAGGCGATTGCCAATTTGCCGGAGCGTGAGCGACTGGTGTTGGCGCTGTACTACGACGAAGAGTTGAACCTCAAGGAAATCGGTGAGGTCCTGGGGGTCAGCGAATCTCGGGTCAGCCAGTTACACAGCCAGTGCGCGGCCCGTTTGCGGGGGCGTTTGGGGGAGTGGCGAGCGCGCTGAAGGCAGTGTGGGGGACACTGCGAACGAGGCCGGTGTGGTGTTGAACTGCGCCGGTCGCGATCTGTTGTGCTCCAGACAGTCATTGAGTGCTTTGCCGGATTGATTGAAATGGCGCGTCCAGGTGCTGGGCGCGTTTAAGACTGCTTGGAGGTCGAATTGGACAAGAACATGAAAATCCTCATCGTTGATGACTTCTCAACGATGCGGCGGATCATCAAGAACCTGCTGCGTGACCTTGGGTTCACCAACACCGTCGAGGCCGACGATGGCACTACCGCCATTCCGGTGCTCAACAGCGGAAGCATCGACTTTCTGGTAACGGACTGGAACATGCCTGGCATGACCGGTATCGATCTGCTGCGCCACGTGCGTGCCGATGAAAAGCTCAAGCACCTGCCGGTGCTGATGGTGACCGCTGAAGCCAAGCGCGAGCAGATCATCGAAGCGGCCCAGGCCGGCGTTAACGGCTATGTGGTCAAACCCTTCACGGCCCAGGCGTTGAAAGAAAAAATCGAGAAGATTTTCGAACGCATCGGTTGATGAGTGCGCCACGGGGGAGCTATGGGCAATAACGAAACTTCATTGGGCGACTTTGAGTCGACCCTGAAAAAACACGCCGTCGAATTGGTCGCGAGCCTTGAAAAAGGCAAGTTCGGCGACGCGGTGCAATTGATCCATGAGCTCAACCAGACCCGTGACCGCGGCCTGTATCAGGAAGTGGGCAAGCTCACTCGCGAACTGCATAGCGCGATCGTCAATTTCCAGATTGACCCGCACATGCCGCAAGCCGAAGAAGTGTCCCAGATCACCGACGCCACTGAGCGTCTGGGCTATGTGGTCAAGCTGACCGAGGCTGCGGCCAACCGCACCATGGACCTGGTGGAAAGTGCCACGCCGCTGGTCAATGGCCTGGCGGATGAAGCCCAGGCCTTGAGCACGGACTGGGGACGCTTCATGCGTCGCGAAGTCGGCGCCGAAGAGTTTCGTGAACTGGCCCGCCGGGTCGACGGCTTCCTGGTGCGCAGCGGCACGTATAATCGCGCGGTGTCGGGCAACCTCAACGACATCCTGCTCGCCCAGGATTACCAGGACCTCACGGGGCAAGTGATCAAGCGAGTGACCCAGCTGGTCACCGAAGTCGAAAGCAACCTGCTCAAGCTCGTGCTGATGGCCAGTCAGGTAGACCGCTTTGCGGGCATCGAACATGACCGTGAAGCGATGCTTGCTGAAAAAGATCCACAAAAACATCTCTCTCAGGGTGAAGGTCCGCAGATTCATGCCGATAAAAGAGAAGACGTTGTGTCCGGTCAGGACGATGTGGACGATTTGCTATCCAGCCTGGGATTCTAAATTTTAGAATTTTAGGTTTTTTGGGTTTTTAGACCTGTAGGAGCACCCCCTTAATGAGCTTCGGCGCCGATGAAGAGATCCTTCAGGATTTCCTGGTTGAGGCCGGCGAGATTCTAGAGCAACTGTCCGAGCAACTGGTCGAGCTGGAAAGCCGTCCGGATGATGCGGATTTGCTCAATGCAATTTTTCGCGGTTTTCACACTGTAAAAGGGGGCGCCGGCTTCCTCCAGCTCAACGAGCTGGTGGAGTGCTGCCATATCGCCGAGAACGTGTTCGACATCCTGCGCAAGGGTGAGCGTCGCGTCGACTCGGAACTGATGGACGTGGTTCTCGAAGCGCTGGACGCGGTGAACAGCATGTTCAGCGAAGTCCGCGAACGCAGCCCGATCACGGCTGCGACACCTGAACTGCTCGCGGCGCTGGCCCGTCTGGCCGAGCCGCAATCGGCTGACGAGGTGGCTGCTGCACCTGTCGCCGCCGTGGTCGAAGCGTCTGTGGCTGAAAGCGAATCGGGCGATATCACCGACAATGAATTCGAACAACTGCTGGACTCGCTGAACGCCGTCAAGGCCCAGGCCGAGGCGCCGGCGGCTGTTTCTGCGCCGGTCAGCGATGAAATCACCGACGCCGAGTTCGAGTCGTTGCTCGATCAACTGCACGGCAAGGGCCAGTTCGCCGTTGACGCGGTGGTCCCGGCGCCAGCTGCGCCAGAGGCCCCGAAAGCGGCCGGCGACAGCTCCGATATTACTGACGACGAATTCGAAGCACTGCTCGACCAACTGCACGGCAAGGGTAACTTCGCTGTCGATGCGCTGGAGTCGGCCATTGCTTCCGTACCGGCTGCTGCCGCGCCAACCGCTGCAGCGGCCGGCAGCGATCTGATCAGCGATCACGAATTTGAATCGCTGCTCGATGAGTTGCACGGCAAAGGCAAGTTCAGCGAAGTCGGCAAGGCGACGGTTGCCAGCGGATCGAACACGTCCGTTGCCGCGCCGGCCGCGAAGGCTGCGGCACCGAAACCGGTGGCCAAGGCACCCGAGCCAAAAGCCGAAACGCCGGCTGCTGCCGCTGCACCTGCTGCCGCCCGCGCCCCGGCCGCTCCACCGGCGGAAAAGCCGGCCAGTGAAGCCGAGACCACCGTGCGCGTCGATACCGCGCGTCTCGACGAGATCATGAACATGGTCGGCGAGTTGGTGCTGGTGCGTAACCGCCTGGTCCGCCTGGGCCTCAACAGCGGCGACGAAGCCATGTCCAAGGCCGTGTCGAACCTCGACGTGGTCACGGCCGACCTGCAAACCGCGGTCATGAAGACCCGGATGCAGCCGATCAAGAAAGTCTTCGGGCGTTTCCCGCGCCTGGTTCGCGACCTGGCTCGCCAGCTCAAGAAAGAGATCAACCTGGAGTTGGTCGGCGAAGAAACCGACCTCGACAAGAACCTCGTCGAGGCCCTGGCCGATCCGTTGGTCCACTTGGTGCGCAACGCAGTCGACCACGGCATCGAATCGCCGGAAGAACGCGAAGCCTCGGGCAAGGCTCGTGGCGGCAAGGTCATCCTGGCGGCCGAGCAGGAAGGCGATCACATCCTGCTGTCGATTTCCGATGACGGCAAAGGCATGGACCCGAACGTCCTGCGTTCAATCGCGGTCAAGCGCGGTGTGATGGACAAGGATGCGGCGGACCGCCTGAGCGACACCGAATGCTACAACCTGATCTTCGCCCCGGGTTTCTCGACCAAGACCGAGATCTCCGACGTATCGGGTCGCGGTGTGGGCATGGACGTGGTGAAAACCAAGATTTCCCAGCTCAACGGCTCGATCAACATCTACTCGACCAAGGGCCAGGGTTCGAAGATCGTCATCAAGGTGCCGCTGACCCTGGCGATCATGCCGACGCTGATGGTCATGCTCGGCAACCAGGCATTCGCGTTCCCGCTGGTGAACGTCAACGAGATCTTCCACCTCGACCTGTCGACCACCAACGTTGTGGACGGCCAGGAAGTGGTGATCGTGCGGGACAAGGCACTGCCATTGTTCTATCTCAAACGCTGGCTGGTCAGCTCCGCCGCTCACGAAGAGCAGCGCGAAGGCCATGTGGTGATCCTTTCGGTGGGCACGCAGCGGATCGGCTTTGTCGTCGATCAACTGGTGGGCCAGGAAGAAGTGGTCATCAAGCCATTGGGCAAAATGCTCCAGGGAACGCCGGGCATGTCCGGCGCCACCATCACCGGTGACGGCCGCATCGCGCTGATTCTCGATGTTCCGAGCATGCTCAAGCGTTACGCCACACGGCGTATTTGATTCTGGTGGAGCGGGGCGCCTGGCCTCGCTCCATCTAATGGAGTGTTTATGGCAGTCAAAGTCCTGGTGGTGGACGATTCGGGGTTTTTCCGCCGCCGCGTCTCGGAAATTCTTTCAGCGGATTCCAATATCCAGGTCGTCGGCACGGCGACCAACGGCAAAGAGGCGATCGATCAGGCGCTGGCCCTCAAGCCCGACGTGATCACCATGGACTACGAGATGCCGATGATGGACGGCATCACCGCTGTGCGGCACATCATGCAACGCTCCCCGACCCCGGTCTTGATGTTCTCCTCGCTGACCCACGAAGGCGCCCGCGTCACCCTCGATGCGCTGGATGCCGGCGCGGTGGACTTCCTGCCGAAAAATTTCGAAGACATCTCGCGCAACCCCGAGAAGGTCAAGCAACTGCTGTGCGAGAAGATCCTCAGCATTGCGCGCAGCAATCGTCGAGTCAGCGCCTACAGCGCTCCGACGCCTGTCGCTGCACCAGCCCCGACGCCTGCGCCTTCCAGCGTTGGCAGTTTTGGCAGCAGCGCGCCCGTGCGTCCGGCACCGGCACCGATCCCTGCGCGTACGCATGCGGCCACTGCGTCGTCGCCCGCGCCGAAACGCAAAGCCTACAAACTGGTGGCCATCGGTACGTCCACCGGCGGCCCGGTTGCGCTGCAACGGGTGTTGACCCAATTGCCGGCCAGCTTCCCGGCCCCGATCGTGCTGGTCCAACACATGCCGGCCGCCTTCACCAAGGCCTTCGCCGAGCGCCTGGACAAGCTCTGCCGCATCAGCGTCAAGGAAGCCGAGGATGGCGACATCCTGCGGCCGGGCCTGGCGCTGCTGGCGCCGGGTGGCAAGCAGATGATGATCGACGGCCGTGGCGCGGTGAGAATCCTCCCGGGTGACGAGCGTCTGAATTACAAGCCGTGCGTGGACATCACCTTCGGTTCGGCAGCCAAGTCCTACGGCGACAAAGTTCTGGCGGTGGTCCTGACCGGCATGGGCGCCGACGGCCGTGAAGGCGCGCGCCTGCTCAAGCAGGGCGGCAGTTCGATCTGGGCACAGGACGAAGCCAGTTGCGTGATCTACGGCATGCCGATGGCCATCGTCAAGGCTGAACTCGCCGACGCGGTGTACAGCCTCGACGACATTGGCAAGCACCTGGTCGAGGCCTGCATCTGATGGATGTTCTAAGCCTGATCGGCATCATCATGGCCTTCGTCGCCATCATCGGCGGCAACTACCTTGAAGGCGGTCATCTCGGCGCCCTGGCCAACGGCCCGGCAGCGCTGATCGTGCTCGGCGGCACCATTGGCGCCGCGCTGCTGCAATCGCCGATGAGCGCCTTCAAGCGCGCCATGCAGATCCTTGCCTGGATCCTGTTCCCGCCCCGTGTCGACCTGGCCGGTGGCATCGACCGCGTGGTGAACTGGAGCCTGACCGCCCGCAAGGAAGGCCTGCTGGGCCTTGAAGGTATCGCCGACGCCGAGCCCGACAACTACGCGCGCAAAGGCCTGCAACTGCTGGTTGACGGTGCCGAGCCGGAGGCGATCCGCAGCATTCTGGAAGTGGATTTCTACACCCAGGAAAGCCGCGATGTCGAAGCGGCCAAGGTCTTCGAAAGCATGGGCGGCTATGCGCCGACCATCGGCATCATCGGTGCGGTGATGGGCTTGATTCACGTCATGGGCAACCTGGGCGATCCGTCGCAACTGGGTAACGGCATCGCCGTGGCCTTCGTCGCCACCATCTACGGCGTGGCCAGTGCCAACCTGGTGCTGCTGCCGATCGCCGCCAAACTCAAATCCATCGCGCTGCGCCAGTCGCGTTATCGCGAAATGCTGTTGGAAGGGCTGCTGTCGATCGCCGAAGGTGAAAACCCTCGCTCCATTGAGTTGAAGCTTCAGGGCTTCATGGATTGATGGGGGTAGCAGGGCCTGCTCACAGTAAATGATGGAGCGCGCAGCGCCCTGCGAGCCGCAAGACTAGGCACGAGGAGAGAGGTTTGGTTGCTTCAAATGAACGACGAGTAACGACGTATTGCGGCTCGCAGGGCGCTGCCCTCCGGGTTGGCGCTGTGATTGCGCCAGGCTGCGTTGCGCGACTTGAGAAGGGAGAAGCCATTCTCGGCGTCACGCGCCTTGCCTGGCACAATCACAGCGCCAACGCGCTGCATCATTTACTGTGAGCAGGCCCTGACTATGGCACGTCGTCGCCAGCATGAAGAACACGTCAACCACGAACGCTGGCTGGTGTCCTACGCCGACTTCATCACCTTGCTGTTCGCCTTTTTCGTGGTGATGTACTCGATCTCTTCGATCAACGAAGGCAAGTACAAGGTCATTTCCGAAGCGCTGATCGGCGTCTTCACCGATTCCGATCGTTCGCTCAAGCCGATCCCGATCGGGGATGAGCGGCCGAAGACCGTGACCCCGGCCAAGCCGCTGGTCAAGGACAGTGACCTGGTCGATGCCGGTGTCGCCGGCGCCAGCGATCCGCTCAAAAGCATCGCCGACGACATCAGTGCGGCGTTCGGTGACCTGATCAGCTCCAACCAGATGACCGTGCGCGGCAACGAGTTGTGGGTCGAGATCGAGCTCAATTCCAGCCTGTTGTTCGGCAGCGGCGACGCCATGCCCAGCAACATCGCGTTCAACATCATCGACAAGGTTGCGGCGATCCTGAAGCCATTCGACAACCCGATTCATGTCGAAGGCTTCACCGACGACCAACCGATCCGCACCGCGCAGTACCCGACCAACTGGGAACTGTCTTCGGCCCGCTCGGCCAGCATCGTGCGCATGCTGGCGATGCAGGGGGTGAACCCCGGTCGCCTGGCGTCGGTGGGCTACGGCGAGTTTCAGCCGATGGCCAACAATGCCACCGCTGAAGGCCGCGCCCGCAACCGTCGCGTGGTGCTGGTGGTGTCGCGCAACCTCGATGTGCGCCGCAGCCTGACCGGCACCGGAACCGCCCATGCGCAACCGGATGCCGCATTGAAGCGTGCTGGCACACAAACTGCACCGACCCCGGTCAAGTCGCCGGTACGAGAGAGCGCCGTCAATTCTCCGTCACCCGCATTAACACGATGAGCTATTTCTCGGTCGATCCATTCGGCCGGGAGGAACAATCCGAATGAGAGTCTGGGCAGTCGCCAATCAAAAGGGTGGTGTCGGTAAAACCACTTCCTCCATCGCTTTAGCCGGTTTACTGGCGGAGGCGGGCAAGCGCGTGGTCGTGGTCGATCTCGACCCCCACGGCTCGATGACCAGCTACTTCGGCTACGATCCCGACGCCCTGGAGCACAGCAGCTACAACCTGTTCCTGCACAAGGGCAACGTGCCGCAAGGCCTGCCGGGTCAACTGCTGCTGTCGACCAGCGACGAACGCATCTCCCTGTTGCCCTCCAGCACCGCGCTGGCCACCCTTGAGCGCCAGTCGCCGGGGCAGAGTGGTTTGGGCCTGGTGATTGCCAAGAGCCTGGCGCAACTGTGGCAGGACTTCGATTACGCGGTGATCGACAGCCCGCCCTTGCTCGGCGTGCTGATGGTCAATGCCTTGGCGGCGAGCCAGCAATTGGTGATCCCGGTGCAGACCGAACACCTGGCGGTCAAGGGCCTTGAGCGCATGGTCAACACCCTGGCGATGATCAACCGCTCGCGCAAACAGGCGTTGCCGTTCACCATCGTACCGACGCTGTTTGACCGAAGGACCCAGGCGTCCCTCGGCACGTTGCGCGTGCTGCGCGACAAATTCCCCGACGAAATCTGGCAAGGCTACATCCCGGTGGACACGCGCCTGCGCGATGCCAGTCGGGCCGGTCTAACGCCTTCGCAATTCGACGGCAAGAGCCGTGGCGTTCTCGCTTACCGTGCGTTGCTCAAGCATCTGCTGGCGGCACAACTTGTTCCGCAGGTGGCGTGACATGAGCCCAATTCCTGTAGGAGCTGCCGCAGGCTGCGATCTTTTGATCTTGCTTGGCGGCACCCTTGATATCGCTAAAAGATCGCAGCCTGCGGCAGCTCCTACAGGGGGATGCCGATGAATCGGCCATTGAAGCTCTCATCGCGCCCGCAACTGGCGTTGCAGTCGTATCTGGACAACCTGCTGCAAGAAGCAACCGAGGACATGGCGCCGGAGATCGAGGCGCTGGCCGAGGTTGTCGAAACGGTGAATGTCATCGAAGAGCAAGCCGTGCTGGACGAGTTCCAGGCCGCCGTGCTCGAAGAGCAGGCCCGGGATGCACAGAACACCGCGCCGTTGGTTACGCCGGTAGCACCGGTGGCCAAGGCTCAGGTTGCCTTGGCCGAAGCGCTGGAGCCCGTTCTGGCAGCGGTGTCGACCCTTGCACCGCTGTTGCAAACCCTGGTGGTTCCAACCATTGAAGAGCCTGCAGCGCCGGTGACGCTGGTTATCGAGGTGCCTCAGGCGCTGGTGCCTCCCGTCGTCGAAGTGCATCTGCCGTCAAGCAATACGCCGCCACCGGTGGAAACCGATGGTCGTCCGTCCTGGGCTGCCGAACCCTTCGAATGCCTGCTGTTCGATGTCGCCGGTTTGACCCTGGCGGTGCCGCTGGTGTGCCTGGGTTCGATTTACTCCCTGGCCGGTCATGAACTGACGCCGTTGTTCGGTCAGCCGGAGTGGTTCCTCGGCATCTTGCCGAGTCAGTCGGGCAACCTGAAAGTGCTGGATACCGCACGTTGGGTCATGCCCGACCGTTACCGCGACGATTTCAAGCAGGGTCTGCAATACGTCATTTCCGTCCAGGGCTACGAGTGGGGGCTGGCGGTGCATCAGGTCAGCCGCTCGTTGCGCCTGGATCCGAACGAAATCAAGTGGCGCAGTCACCGTGGTCAACGGCCATGGCTGGCGGGCACGGTGATTGAACACATGTGTGCGTTGCTCGACGTTTCCGCGCTGGCCGAGTTGATCGCCAGCGGCGGCGCAAAGCACATGGACGGCCACAAGCCGACCCACAAAACTACATAACAGAACAACACCGCCAGGGCGGTTTCTTGAGGGGATCAGGGTATGAATGACAAGGCGACGGCGGCAAAGGGTTCCGAAGATCCGATCCTGCAATGGGTCACCTTCAAGCTGGACAACGAGACCTACGGCATCAACGTGATGCGCGTCCAGGAAGTCCTGCGTTACACCGAAATCGCCCCGGTCCCGGGTGCCCCGAGTTACGTGCTGGGCATCATCAACCTGCGCGGCAACGTTGTCACCGTGATCGACACCCGCCAGCGCTTCGGCCTGATGAATGCCGAGATCAGCGACAACACCCGTATCGTCATCATCGAAGCCGACAAGCAAGTGGTCGGGATCATGGTCGACAGCGTGGCCGAAGTGGTTTACCTGCGTCAGTCGGAAATCGAAACCGCGCCGAACGTGGGTAACGAAGAGTCCGCCAAGTTCATTCAAGGCGTGTGCAACAAGAACAACGAACTGCTCATCCTGGTCGAGCTCGACAAGATGATGAGCGAAGAAGAATGGTCGGAACTGGAGAGTATCTGATTGATTCTCGAGGTTGCGGTCATTGTCCTGTTCCTGTTCTGGGCAGGCACGCTGGCGATGTTCCTGGCGTACATTCGCGGTCAAAAGCAGATCGCCGCGCAACAGGCCAAGGGTGATGCGCAGCGAGATCAGCGCATCAAGGACCTGGGCAAGCGCGTCGACGATTACCAGAACGGCAACGTGCGCATGGGTGAAGACCTGCATGAGCTTCGCGCGACAGTCGCGCCATTGCCGGACAAACTCGCCCAGCTGGAACAGCGTGATCCTTCAAGCCTGTCGTTTGCCCAGGCAGCGCGGCTGGTCGGGATGGGCGCCAGCGTCGACGAACTGACTCAGTCCTGCGGCTTGACCCAGGCTGAGGCGGAGTTGATGAGTAAGCTTCACAAGAACTGAGTTTTGCGATCTGGCTGAAGTCGCTTTCGCTGGCAAGCCAGCTCCTACAGGTTCGCGCCGATACCGAACTGTAGGAGCTGGCTTGCCAGCGAAGGCATCCTCGAAATTTCAGTAGTCTTCCCCGCGATCCGACGCATTCCTCTCTATCCTCAGACGGGTACTACGCCGTCGTAGTCTCCTGCCTATAGCTTTTTCAGATCCCGCTATCTTGTGATCGCAACCCGCCATCAGTAGTTTGATCATCTTGTTCAAAATATGCAGTGCCAAGGAGGCTTATGATCGACATTTTGCGCGGTACACCGCTGTGGGTTTATGCGGTTTTTCTGATCTTGACTTATTACGGTGTCATTGCCAGCTTCAAGAATCACGTGTCGAAAAGGTCATTGCAGATCACACCAGTGATATTCGTGACCCTGTCCCTGGCTTCGCTGAATCTCTCCCAAGGTGTAGTCGTTCCACTCTCGGCCTATGTAATCGGGTTATTGGCGGGATGGTTGCTGGCACTGCGCTTTTTCTCGTACAGCAATGTGCAGCGCGAAGGGGAACATCTGGTTCTGCCTGGCACAATCAAGGTTCTGATGGTGTATTGGGGCTTCTTTGCATGGCGTTACTACCTTGGCTATCAGGCAGCGATGTATCCGGAACTGGCCAATGAATTGCCGATGACGGCAGGGTCGGCAATGGGGGCTGGCCTTATCAATGGATTGATTATTGGTCGCAGTCTCAAGCTTTTGCGCATTTTCAGGTCTGATGACGTGACGCCGGCAGAGTTGATGAGTAAGTTGCACAAAAACTGAATAGATCAAAAGATCGCAGATTCAATAATCATCCCCGCGTTCGGTGACATCCTTCTCCACCCTCGGAGCATCCGGATTCTGCCCCTCGGGAAACTTGCCCTTCAGATTCCGGGCAAACGCAATGATCTCGGCAATCGTGAGATAAAGTTCCTGCGGAATGCTGTCCCCCAACTCCATCCGCGCCAACAGCTTCACCAGCTCGGCGTTTTCGTAGATTGGCACTTCATAATCGCGGGCAATCTTCAGAATTTCTTCCGCCAGTTCCTCATCACCTTTGGCCGTGAGGGTAGGAGCATGGCTGCCGTCGTATTTGAGAGCGATGGCCTGGCGTGGGGCGTTGGGGTTTTTCATGCGGTTTCGTCGACCCAGCGTTGTTCGAGGCGGGTTTGCGGGCCTTGGGGTGGCGTGCCGAGGTGGCAATCGAGGTCGCCGACGTTCAGGCCGGCGGAGAGTAAGCGGTCACGCAGCCCGCTCAGGTTGCTTTCGATCAGGCTGGCGGTGTAAGGCCGTTCTGCCCAGAGCTGGCTGGAGAGGCTGCCCTTGATCAGTTGCGCCTGAATTTGCAGCGGCCCCAAAGGCTCCATGGCGAAGGCCAGTTCCACACGCCACAGCTGTTGTTTGGGCTCGCGTTCTTCGCGGCGCTCCTTTGGCTGTTCTTTTTCGGGCGCATCTTCGCGCTGGAACTTGACCTGCAATGGCACGATGTCCTGCAGATTGCGCATCGGGATTTCCAGTTGCCAGGTACTCATCAGCCGTCCGTCGGCGGTTACACCGGTTTGTTCCAGGCTCGACAGTTGATGGCTTTGCAGGCGTGAAACTGCGGCGGCGGCCAGGTGCAGCAGGTGTTCGAGGTCGTTTTCCGCGTCGGCGCTTTGCAACAGGCGTTCGGGCAGCGGGAAACCGGTCGGTGATGGTTTGGCACTGACCTGACCGAGCATGCCCAGGGCGTTGCGGACAAAATTCGGCATGGCCTGGGCCAGGGTATTGGCGGCGATGATCGCGCCGAGGCTGGTGTTGGCCGGCAACCCCTGACTCAATTGCGCAACCAGTTTCAGCAGGTCACCTTTCATGTCCGGTGCGAGTGTCGGGTTTTGCCCGGTCAGCAGTTTGCTTTCGAGAAACACACCGCTGCTGGCCAGGGCCTGGACCAGGCCCTTGGGGGTGCTCAATTGTTGAACATCCGGCAGGCCGGCGAGGAGCCTGCTCGCGGCGCTACGCAGCTCAACGGATGTCTGGTCCGAAGCCGGCAGGTTTTGCAGGAGCTTGAGCAAGCCATCCAGCGAACCCTGGCGGCTTTGCTGGTCGACCAGTTGCCGGGTCACCGCCAGTTGTTCCTGACGGCTGCTCAGCGGTACGAACTTCAAGGTCTGGGCGTCCTGCACCTGCGCGCTCAACAAAGTGCCGATGCGCAAGGGTTGCGGACTGTCGATGCTCAGGGTGCTGCCACTCAGTGCAGTATTGAGCAGGCTGACCATTGAGCGAAACACCATGGGCTGGCCGGGCACCTGCGGCAACACCTGCGAGGTCAGCACTTTGCCCTGCAGCAGGGTACCAACGGGCAGTTGCGCGGTATCGAGGCGGGTGAGGGTGGCGACGCTGGAGGCGATGGCCTGTTGCACCGTCACGGCCAGGTTGCCGGCCGAGGGTTGGGTGACGACCAGCGTGGTGCCCTGGGCCAGCGGTTGATTGCTGGTGGTCTGGACCGTGGTCTGGCGGCCGCTGTCGAGGGTGACCTTGAGCAGCATCTGGAACGTCTGGTCCGCCTGCTTGAGCGACAACACTTCGGCCTGGGCGGTTTGACCGACGCTGATCAGCCCCTCCATCGGTGTCAGCAATTTGAGCAGCTCGCCGCTGACCACCGGCGGGCGCGAAGTCGCCGGGAGGGCTTGCGGTAGCGGGAGGATGTTCATTTCGCCTGTCATACGCGGTCACAACCTGAGGAAAATCCACTCTTTGGAGTAAGGGCTGGCATGTATAATGCCGCGCCGTTGTATCCAAAAATGGCGAAAATTTTGCAATTGTTTGACGCAGCTCTCTAGAACAAGACGTCATTGCATCTATGCTGCATCTCTTTAACGGCCGCGCCAGTGCCGACTTGAACCGTATAAGGCCCGTGAACCCTTGACCAGTCCTGTCCTGCAAACCGTTGCCCTTGCCTGTGAGCGAGACCTTCGGCTGCTCTTCGAAAATCTCGATTTGCGACTGGCCAGTGGCGAAATGGTACAAATCAGCGGCCCCAACGGCAGTGGCAAGACCAGCCTGCTTCGCCTGCTCTCGGGGCTGATGCAGCCGACCGCCGGTCAAGTGCTGCTCAACGGCCAGCCGCTGAACGAGCAACGCGGCGAACTGGCGCGCAACCTGCTGTGGATCGGCCACGCGGCCGGGATCAAGGATTTGCTGACGCCGGAAGAGAACCTGAGCTGGCTGTGTGCCTTGCACCATCCGGCGACCCATGAGGCGATCTGGCAGGCGCTGGCCGCGGTCGGGCTGCGCGGATTCGAGGATGTTCCCTGTCATACCTTGTCTGCTGGCCAGCAGCGCCGTGTCGCCTTGGCACGTCTATATCTGGACAGTCCGCCGCTGTGGATCCTCGATGAGCCCTTTACCGCCCTCGACAAGCAGGGCGTGGCACAGCTTGAATCTCATCTGGCCGGCCACTGCGAACGTGGCGGCATGGTGGTGTTGACCACTCATCACACGCTGAGCCGGATGCCGGCCGGTTATCGCGACATCGATCTGGGGAGCTGGGCCGTATGAGTGTTTTCGGCCTGTTGGTCGCCCGCGAGGCTCGTCTGCTGTTCCGCCGTCCGGCGGAACTGGCCAATCCGCTGGTGTTCTTTGCCATCGTCGTTTCCCTGTTCCCGCTGGCGGTCGGTCCCGAGTCTCAATTGTTGCAAACCTTGTCTCCGGGGCTGGTCTGGGTCGCGGCACTTTTATCGGTTCTGCTCTCGCTGGACGGGCTTTTCCGCAGTGATTTCGAAGACGGATCCCTTGAACAGTGGGTCCTTTCGCCGCACCCCCTGGCTCTTCTGGTTTTGGCCAAGGTGCTGGCACACTGGGCTTTTTCCGGCTTGGCACTGGTTTTGCTCGCGCCCTTGCTGGCGCTGATGCTCGGTTTGCCTGCCGCCTGTCTGCCGGTGTTGCTGCTTTCGTTGTTGCTCGGTACACCGGTACTGAGCCTGCTCGGTGCGGTGGGCGCGGCGCTGACGGTGGGCTTGAAGCGCGGTGGCCTATTGCTGGCACTGCTGATTCTGCCGCTGTACATCCCGGTATTGATCCTTGGCAGTGGCGCCTTGCAGGCTGCCTTGCAGGGGATGCCGGCGACCGGTTATCTGTTGTGGCTTGGTAGCCTGACCGCCCTGGCGATAACCCTGACACCTTTTGCAATAGCTGCTGGCCTGAAGATCAGCGTCGGCGAATAATGAGGTCTGGTCATTTTTTGATCAGTAAAGACCCAAGCTCTTCATAGCAAAGAGCAACCGTGATGGAAACAGTATGAACTGGACGTGGTTTCACAAGCTCGGCTCGCCCAAATGGTTTTACGGCATCAGCGGCAAAATGTTGCCCTGGCTGAGCGTCGCGGCGTTGCTGCTGATCAGTGTTGGCGTGGTCTGGGGCCTGGCCTTCGCGCCGCCGGACTATCAGCAGGGCAACAGCTTTCGCATCATCTATATCCACGTCCCGGCCGCCATGCTGGCGCAGTCCATCTACGTGATGCTGGCCGTGTGCGGTATCGTCGGCCTCGTGTGGAAGATGAAACTGGCCGACGTCGCCTTGCAATGCGCGGCGCCTATCGGCGCGTGGATGACCGCGGTGGCGCTGGTCACCGGGGCGATCTGGGGCAAACCGACCTGGGGCTCGTGGTGGGTCTGGGATGCACGCCTTACGTCTATGCTTATCCTGCTGTTCCTGTACTTCGGTCTCATTGCGCTGGGCAACGCCATCAGCAATCGTGACAGCGCGGCCAAGGCCTGCGCGGTGCTGGCGATTGTCGGTGTGATCAACATCCCGATCATCAAATACTCGGTGGAGTGGTGGAACACCCTGCACCAGGGCGCGACCTTCACCCTCACCGAAAAACCGGCGATGCCTGCCGAGATGTGGCTGCCATTGCTGCTGACGGCGCTGGGTTTCTACTGTTTCTTCGGCGCGGTCCTGTTGCTGCGCATGCGCCTTGAAGTGCTCAAGCGCGAAGCCCGGGCCAGTTGGGTCAAAGCCGAAGTGGAAAACAGCCTGGAGGTCGCTCGATGAGTTTTGCTTCATTCGGCGACTTCATCGCCATGGGTCATCATGGCCTGTATGTCTGGTCAGCCTATGGCATCTGCCTGGCGGTGTTGGTCCTCAACGTGGCGGCGCCGATCCTGGCCCGCAAGCGGTATCTGCAACAAGAGGCGCGTCGTTTGCGCCGGGAGAACGGCAAGTGAATCCGCTGCGCAAAAAGCGTCTTATCATCATTTTCGCGATCCTGGTCGGGGTCGGCGCTGCCGTCGGCCTGGCCCTGAGCGCCCTGCAGCAGAACATCAATCTGTTCTACACACCGACCCAGATCGCCAACGGTGAAGCCCCACAAGACACGCGCATTCGTGCCGGCGGCATGGTCGAGAAGGGCTCGCTGGAGCGTTCCAGTGATTCCCTGGACGTGAAGTTCGTCGTCACCGACTTCAACAAATCCGTGACCATCACTTATCGCGGCATCCTGCCGGACCTGTTCCGCGAAGGGCAGGGCATCGTCGCTCTGGGCAAGCTCAATGCCGATGGCGTGGTGGTGGCCGATGAAGTGCTGGCCAAGCACGATGAGAAGTACATGCCGCCGGAAGTGACCAAGGCGTTGAAAGACAGCGGTCAATCGGCTCCAACGCCCGCGAAGGAGGGTTGATCCATGACATCCGGCATCTTTATTCCCGAGCTTGGCCACCTGGCGATGATCCTGGCCCTGTGCTTCGCCCTGGCTCAGGCCGTGGTGCCGCTGTTCGGTGCCTGGCGCGGTGACCGCCTGTGGATGAGCCTGGCCCAGCCGGCCGCCTGGGGGCAATTCACCTTTCTGCTGTTCGCCTTCGGTTGCCTGACCTACGCCTTCATGGTCGATGACTTCTCCGTGGCCTACGTGGCCAACAACTCCAACAGCGCGTTGCCGTGGTACTACAAGTTCAGCGCCGTGTGGGGTGCCCACGAAGGTTCCTTGTTGTTGTGGGCCTTGATTCTCGGCGGCTGGACCTTCGCGGTGTCGGTATTCTCCCGGCAGTTGCCACAGGTCATGCTGGCCCGCGTGCTGGCGGTGATGGGCATGATCAGCACCGGTTTCCTGCTGTTCCTTATCATGACCTCCAACCCGTTCAAGCGCATCCTGCCGCAAGTGCCCAGCGACGGTGCCGACCTCAACCCCTTGCTGCAAGACATCGGCCTGATCGTTCACCCGCCGATGCTGTACATGGGCTACGTCGGTTTCTCGGTGGCCTTCGCCTTCGCCATCGCCGCGCTGATGGGCGGTCGCCTGGATGCCGCGTGGGCGCGTTGGTCGCGTCCGTGGACCATTGTTGCCTGGGCGTTCCTCGGCATCGGCATCACCCTCGGTTCTTGGTGGGCGTACTACGAGCTCGGCTGGGGCGGCTGGTGGTTCTGGGACCCGGTGGAAAACGCCTCGTTCATGCCATGGCTGGTGGGCACTGCACTGATTCACTCGTTGGCGGTCACGGAAAAGCGTGGCGTGTTCAAGAGCTGGACCGTGTTGTTGGCCATCGCCGCATTCTCCTTGAGTCTGCTCGGTACTTTCCTCGTGCGTTCCGGCGTGCTGACCTCGGTGCACGCCTTTGCCTCCGATCCGGAGCGCGGGGTGTTCATCCTGATTTTCCTGCTGTTCGTGGTCGGTGGTTCGTTGACGCTGTTCGCCCTGCGCGCGCCGGTGGTCAAGAGCCAGGTCGGCTTCAACCTCTGGTCCCGGGAAACCTTGCTGCTGGGCAACAACCTGGTGCTGGTGGTCGCGGCCTCGATGATCCTGCTCGGTACCTTGTACCCGCTGATTCTGGACGCCATGACCGGCGCCAAGCTGTCCGTCGGCCCGCCGTACTTCAACGCGCTGTTCATTCCGTTGATGGCGTTGCTGATGATGGTGATGGCGGTCGGCGTGATCGTGCGCTGGAAAGACACCCCGGTGAAATGGCTGGTGAGCATGCTCACCCCGGTCTTGCTCGGCAGCGCCGCGCTGGCAGTAGTGGCCGGCGTCGCCTACGGCGATTTCAACTGGGCGGTGCTCGCAACCTTCATGCTCGCTGCCTGGGTGCTGTTGGCCGGTGTGCGAGACATCTTCGACAAGACCCGCCACAAAGGCCTGATCAAGGGCCTGCCGACCCTGACCCGCAGTTACTGGGGCATGCAGGTTGCGCACCTGGGCATCGCCGTGTGTGCGCTGGGTGTCGTGCTGTCGAGCCAGAACAGTGCCGAGCGTGACCTGCGTCTGGCGCCGGGCGAGTCCATGGACCTGGCCGGTTATCACTTCATCTTCGAAGGTGCCAAGCACTTCGAAGGCCCGAACTTCACGTCCGACAAGGGCACCGTCCGGGTGATCCGCAACGGCAAGGAAGTCAGCGTGCTGCACCCGGAAAAACGCCTGTACACCGTGCAGAACTCGGTGATGACCGAAGCGGGCATCGACGCCGGATTCACCCGCGACCTCTACGTCGCCCTCGGTGAACCCTTGGGTAACGGCGCCTGGGCTGTGCGCGTGCACGTCAAACCGTTTGTGCGCTGGATCTGGTTCGGTGGTTTGCTGACAGGTTTCGGTGGATTGCTGGCGGCGCTGGATCGGCGTTATCGGGTCAAGGTCAAAAGCCGCGTGCGCGAAGCACTGGGCATGTCGGGAGCCACTGCATGAAGCGTTGGTTGATGTTGTTGCCACTGGCGATTTTTCTGGTGGTTGCTGTATTCCTTTACCGTGGGTTGTACCTGGATCCGGCCGAGCTGCCTTCGGCCATGATCAACAAGCCGTTCCCGGAGTTTTCCCTGCCGACGGTGCAGGGCGACAAGGCCCTGACCAAGGCTGACATTCTGGGCAAACCGGCGCTGGTCAACGTCTGGGGCACCTGGTGCATTTCCTGCCGGGTCGAGCACCCGGTGTTGAACAAGCTGGCCCAGCAGGGCGTGGTCATCTACGGCATCAACTACAAGGACACCAACGCCGATGCCTTGAAGTGGCTGACGGACTTCCACAATCCGTATGTACTGGACATTCGTGACGACGAAGGCTCGCTGGGCCTGAACCTCGGCGTGTACGGCGCGCCGGAAACCTTCTTCATCGACGCCAGGGGCATCATCCGTGACAAGTTCGTCGGCGTGATCGACGAACAGGTCTGGCGCGAAAAACTGGCGGCCAAGTACCAGGCCTTGGTCGACGAGGCCAAGCCATGAAGCGCTGGATTGCTGCCGTTGTCCTGGGCTTGAGCCTGGCGGGCGTGGCCCACGCGGCCATCGACACTTACGAGTTCGCCAAGGAAGGTGACCGCGAACGTTTCCGCGAGCTGACCAAGGAGCTGCGTTGCCCCAAGTGCCAGAATCAGGACATCGCCGATTCCAACGCACCGATTGCCGCCGACCTGCGCAAAGAGATTTTCCGCATGCTGGGCGAGGGCAAGGACAACCAGCAGATCATCGACTTCATGGTCGATCGCTACGGTGATTTCGTCCGCTACAAACCGGCCCTGAATGCCAAGACCGCTTTGCTCTGGTTCGGCCCCGCCGGTCTGTTGCTGGGCGGTGTCGTGATCATCGCGGTGATCGTCCGCCGTCGTCGCGTGCAACGCGCCGGCACCTCGGGCTCGCTGTCTGCCGAGGAGCGCTCGCGCCTCGACCACCTGTTGGATAAAACCAAGAATGATTGATTTCTGGCTCGCTGCAGGTCTGCTGCTTCTGGTGGCCCTGAGTTTTCTGTTGATCCCGGTGCTGCGCAGCCGTCGCGCCCAGCGCGAAGAGGATCGTACCGCCCTGAACGTCGCGCTTTTTCAGGAACGCGTGGCTGAGTTGCAGACTCAGCAGGAAGAGGGCGTGCTCGATGCGGCGCAAATGGACGCCGGTCGCGCGGAAGCTGCCCGTGAGTTGCTGGCGGACACCGAAGGCGCTGAAGCGCCGCAGGTCTCGCGCCTAGGCAAACCCTTGCCATTGCTGGCGGCCGTTCTGGTGCCGGTGCTGGGCCTGGGGCTGTACATGCATTACGGCGCCAGCGACAAGGTTGAGCTGACCCGCGAGTTCGCCCAGGCGCCGCAGACGATGGAAGAGATGACCAAACGCCTGGAGCGCGCGGTTGCCGCACAACCGGATTCCGCCGAAGGCATGTACTTCCTCGGTCGCACCTACATGGCTCAGGATCGCCCGGCGGACGCGGCGAAGATGTTCGAACGCACGGTGAACCTGGCCGGTCGTCAGCCCGAGCTGCTCGGCCAATGGGCCCAGGCCCAGTACTTCGCCGATGACAAGAAGTGGTCGGACAAGGTCCAGGCCCTGACCGACGAAGCGCTCAAGACCGATCCGAAAGAAGTCACCAGCCTTGGCCTGCTCGGTATTGCCGCGTTTGAAAGCGAGCGTTATCAGGACGCCATCGATTACTGGAATCGCCTGTTGGCGCAATTGCCGCCGCAAGACAAGTCCCGCGAGGCGCTGCAAGGCGGGATTGCCCGGGCCACGGAGAAACTGGTGGCCAGTGGCGGCAAGGTTGCGCAGGCACCGGCGGCCAAGGCCTCGGCGTTGCTCAAGGTCAGCGTCGATCTGGCAGCGGACCTCAAGACCAAGGTCCAGCCTGGTGACAGCGTGTTCATCTTCGCCCGTGCGATCTCCGGTCCTCCGGCCCCGCTGGCGGTCAAGCGCATGACGGTGGCCGACCTGCCGGTGACCGTCGAACTGGGCGATGCCGACGCGATGATGCCGCAATTGAAACTGTCGAACTTCCCTGAAGTCCAACTGGTTGCGCGCATTTCCCGCGCCGGCAAACCGACCGCCGGCGAATGGATCGGTCGCAGCCAGCCCCTGGCCAGCAGCACCACCGCGCCGCAAACACTGACCATCGACAGCCCGGACAAATAACAGGAAAACGCAATCATGACCGCATTCGCTCGTATCACCCTGCTCAGCGTCGTTATGGGGTTAAGCGCTTGTGCGGTCCAGCAACCACCGGAACAACAGGCACCACCACCGTTCCCGCCGTCGCAGCCCAGCCCTACGCCATCGACTTCGCCTGTACCGAGCAAGCCGAGCATCCCGGCCAAACCCTCCAAGCCGTTGCCACGCACTTCTGCGAGCTTCGCGCCACCACCTGGGGGCAACAGCCATTGGGATCCGAAGCTTGGGGTCTATGTGCTCGATGATCAGCCCAATACCTTTTATCGCCAGCGTACCTATTACCGTTGGGATAACGGCTGGAGCCGGTCGATCAGTCCGAAGGGGCCGTGGGAGGAGACGGATATTCACGGTGTACCGGGTGGCCTGGGGCGGCAATTCGGGCAGTAACGCACTAAGGCGACTTTCGGGTCGCCTTTTTTGTGCCTGCTGAATAATCCGGTTCAACCCCCAATCCCTGTAGGAGCTGGCTTGCCAGCGAAGGCGGCCTGACAGCCGGCCTGTCTTTTGTTGACTGTGTACATATCCGTTTCTGCGGTAACGGCGGCTTATGGTTTCGCCCTTACGGCGAGTCCCTTTTGGCAAACGCCGGAGTGCCGGCCCAGCCCAAAGGAACCAAAAGGTCTCGCCCCGAACGTCCGGCCCCTCGCTAAGGCTCGGGGTTCCTTCGCTCCGGTATTCATCCGGGGGCATTGCCCTCCGGTCGGCTTCGCTTCGACCTACATGCAATGAGTTCGACTGCGTCGAACGGCGCTGCGCGCCAATCCCCGGATGAGCACCTCCACTCAGCCTCCCGAGGGGGCGGGTGGATCAAGATCAAGAGCTGCAGGCGAGCTAACGCTCGGCCTGTTGAGTGGTGAGGAGCGTGGGTGTACGCCGGTCTGCCTTTGCTCTTCTGTAGGCGCGACGGTGCGGCGATCCGACTTGCTCGCGATGACGGCCTGCCAGCCGACCTGGTTTCGCGGATGTATCAATCCGTAGGAGCTGCCGAAGGCTGCGATCTTTTGATCTTGTTTGTAAAAAATAAGGCCAAAAGATCGCAGCCTCGTTGCACTCGACAGCTCCTACAGGGAAACACGCACGCATCAGAACCAGGCCGGCCGGTAAGGCCGCCTCGGGCGCTGTTGCGGTGTACGCCCCCTCGTGAGGCCGAATGTCAGGGGCAAGAGCCCTTGGTTACTTGGGGCTTTTCCAAGTGACCCGCCGTAAGGGCGGAACCAATAGTGGCCATTACCGCTAAAACGGATATGTACACAATCAAAACAGATGCGCCCAACACATAGTCATCGCGGGCAAGCCACCTTCCCACAGCCTCCGACGCCGAACTGACCCGAGCCGAACACCGCCTGCACCTGCGCCGCGAGCTGTGCCACCCGGACATTTTCAGCGTGTTCCGCGATCGGGTGGAGAACCCGCTGGTGCAGTTGGTGTCGGTGATGGACCACTCGCCGGGACAGCGCCAGTTAGTACTGGAATCCAAGTACCGTGAGTGCTACATCAGCAAGTACCACCTGACCACGACTCAGATGGACGAACTCATCACGCTGCGGCATGACCATCGCCGAGTTCCCGACGACCGTCGAGGCGTGGTTACCGGGAGCGCGGCATGAATGTATTGATGGGCACACCGAACATCGTGCGCGGCGAGTCGCACTCGGGTAACGTGGCCGCCGCAGATCTGACCGCAGAGGGTCTGCCGGTGGTCCAGCAAGTATGGCGACAAGCAACGAGGGTGTTTTGATGTCAGGCAGGTTGATCTATCTCATCGGGCCTTCAGGTTCGGGCAAGGACAGCCTGCTGGATGCTGCACGAACACGGTTGGCCGATCGCGGCTGCCGCATTGTGCGGCGGGTCATCACTCGCTCGGCCGAAGCCGTGGGCGAAGCGGCGCTGGGTGTCAGTGCGCAGCAGTTCGCCGATATGGAGGCCCAGGGCGCATTTGCCTTGAGCTGGCACGCCAATGGGTTGTCCTATGGCATCCCGCGGGAAATCGACGATTGGCTGGCCGCCGGGCAGGACGTGCTGGTCAATGGCTCGCGGGGGCATTTGCAGAACACGCGTTCGCGCTATCCGAACGTGTTAGTGCTGTTGTTGACTGTGGATCAAGCAGTACTGCGCCATCGCTTGCTGGAGCGTGGGCGAGAATCGCTGGTCGAAATCGATCAGCGCCTGGCACGCAATGCCCGATTCAGCGAGCAACTGCTGGCGCAAGACCCGACCGTGCACCTGCTTGACAACTCCGGACAACTTGAGCAAACGGTCGAACGTTTGCTGGCCTGCTTTGACGAGCAACCTCCATGTGTCTGACATTGCCGGGAACGAACGACGAGGAATTACCTTCATAGGCGGTCAATGCAGGAGTTGGCACAGCCTGCGATCCTTGATCTTGATTGAGCTGCCTGTCAGGCCAACAACCCCTGCATATACTCCACAAACGCCCGAGCCTTGGCGCTGGCCATTCTCCCCGTGGGGAACATCGCCCACAGATCCAGGTTCGGCAATGCCCAGTCCTTCATCACTTCCCGGACCGAGCCGTCGGCCAGTTCCGGCGCGAACATCCATTGCGAGGCCATGGTCAGGCCTTGATGAGCCAGCACGGCTTCACGCAGGCCTTCAGCGGCATTGACGCGGATCCGGCCGCTGATGATCACAGATTGCTCTTCGCCGGCCTTGTTGAATTGCCAATTGGCGCCGCTGCCAAGGCTGTAGACGATTGCCTGATGCTTGCACAGGTCGGCGGGGCTGGTGGGTTCGCCGTGTTTTTCGAAGTAGGCGGGAGTGCCCAGTACCATGCGCCGGCATTCGGCGATCTTGCTGGCGGTCAGGCCAGAGTCGCTCAAGGCGCCCATGCGCAGGGCGATATCGACGCCTTCTTCCACCAGGTTGACGTTGCGATCGTCGAGCATCAGGTCGATGTTCAGCGCCGGGTGTTGCTCCAGGAAGGGGCCCAGGTGCGCAACGATGTGCAGCCGGCCGAAGGTGACCGCCGCGCAGATGCGCAGGTTGCCGGTCAGCCCGCTGGCCGCACCGCGCGCGGCGTTATCGGCCTCGTCGGCTTCTTCGATGGCGCGCTTGGCCCGTTAGAAAAAGGCCTGCCCGGCCTCGGTGGGCGTCAGGCCCCGGGTCGAACGCAGCAATAGCCGCACCGCCAGCCGCGATTCAAGTTGCGCGATGGTTTTCGACACGGCCGGCTGGCCGATCTTCAGGCGCCGGGCGGCAGCGGAAAACGAGCCGGTTTCCACCACGTAGACGAAGGTTTCCATTGCGCCGAGGCGGTCCATCGGAAGTCCTTGTAGAGATCAATTGTGGGAGCGAGCCTGCTCGCCCCCACAATTGATGAATGGTGTCAGTGCGAACCGCGAATTGTATCCAGCATCGCCTCAGGCTCGGGACGCTGAGTGTAATCCGGGTTGACCTCGGCGTAACGGATCACACCATCTCGGCCGGTCACATAACGCCCCGGCATGGACAGCATCACACTCTGTAAAACAACCGAGCGTCGTACTGCGAGATTTTGTGCTTGAGTAAAGATAACTCTAGGGTTACCTTTTATTGGGCCGGAGCAAGGAGGCTGGTGGTGCAGAGCAGGCTATTGATCAAGGAATTGATGGAGGCAGGTTGGACTTTGGACAGGGTCACTGGCAGTCATCACATCTTCACTCACCGATACAACCCATACACGATCCCCGTCCCCCATCCGAAAAAGGATTTGCCGACCGGGACGGTCAAGAGCATCAGGAGGCGCGCCGGGCTGTACTGCCCGCCAGCCAGTTACGCAGGAGATCCATAATGCAATATCCAATCTGTATCGAATGGGGCGATGAGCACACCGCCATCGGTATTCAGATCCCCGATATTCCTGGCGCGGTAACCGCCGGGGATACCTTTGAAGATGCCTATAACGCTGCTGTCGAAATTGCCCACGTCATGCTGCAAGAGATCGCGGCAGATGGAGAGACGATTCCAATGCCGACTTCAGCAGCGGTGCATCGTGGTAATCCGGAGTTCGCCGACATGGGCTGGGGAATGCTCGAGCTAGATATTTCGCCGTATATGGGCAAGACCGAGAAGGTCAATGTCACGCTACCCGGCTACGTGATCCAACGCATCGATCGGTATGTGCGTGAGCACAATGTAAAAAGCCGCTCGTCCTTCCTGGCGGATGCGGCGATGGAGAAGCTGGTTCGGCAGTGAGTGGCAGCAATCGCGAGCAAGCTCGCTCCCACAAGGTTAGCGAATAACCTGTAGAAGCGGGCTTGCTCCGGGCGGCGATCCGACGAAGCTTTTAGCGATCTATGCCGTCGCTAACGAAGCCTTCTGCGAAACACTCAAAAACCGCAACAACGCCAGCAACGGAAATGCGCTGCCGACGATCACGATCCACAACCAGCCGCCCTGTTCGTACACCGCGCTGGCCACCGAAGAGCCGAAGGCGCCGCCGATGAAGATACTGGTCATGTACAGCGCATTCAGGCGGCTGCGGCTTTTGCCGTCGAGGGCGTACACCGCACGCTGGCCGAGGACCATGTTCATCTGCACGCAGAAGTCGAGCACCACACCGGTCACAGCCAGGCCGATGACGCTCCAGGCCGGATGGATAAACGCCGGCAGAAAACTCAGGCTGGCGAACAGCAGGGCGAGCAACGATGCGATGCGGGTGTGACCGGCATCGGCCAGGCGTCCGGCGATAGGGGCGGCAATGGCGCCGATGGCGCCCACCAGCGCGAAAATCGCGATCTCGCTTTGCGACAAACCATGGTTGCGCGCCAGCTCCAACGGCACTGCGGTCCAGAACAGGCTGAAGGTGGCAAACATGCACCCCTGGTAAAACGCACGCTGGCGCAGCACCGGTTGTTTGCGCAACAGCGTCCACAGCGAGCCCAGCAATTGGCCATAGGAAGCACTGTGATCAGGTTCACGCTTGGGAATGGTCACTGCCAGCACGATGCTGATGGCTGCCATCAAGACGGCGGCAATCACAAACATCGCCCGCCAGCCGAAGTGGTCGGCCACCACGCTGGACACCGGCCGGGCCAGCAGAATACCGAGCAACAAACCGCCCATGATCCCGCCCACCACACGGCCACGGGTTTCTTCCGGCGCCAGGTGCGCGGCCAGCGGAATCAGGATCTGCACCGAAACCGAACTGAACCCCACCAACAGCGAAATCAGCAAAAACACATTCGGCTGATCGGTGAACGCCGCGCCCAGCAGGCTGCCGATTGCCACCAGCGTGGTGATGATCATCAACCGGCGGTTCTCCAGCAAATCCCCCAGTGGTACCAGGAAAAACAGCCCCAGCGCATAGCCGATCTGAGTCAGGGAAACGATCAGGCTGGCCAAGGTGTTGGTCAGGCCGATGTCCGGCGCGATCAGGCCGATGATCGGCTGCGCGTAGTAGATGTTGGCGACAATAGCGCCGCAGCAGAAGGCGAACAGCAGCACCATCCCTGGGGTCATTGTCGCAGTGCCGTGGGGCACCTGGGTCGCTGGGTTCATAACGGGTCTCGCTGTACGGAAAGGAATGCGCGCAGGCTAATGGGCTGACTGAAACGGCGGAAGTGAGATTGGTGTGATAGCAATCATTCCATTGCGGAATGACTGACGGACGTGTGTGTCGAAGTGCCTTGCATCAGAACATCGAGGGTAGATGATACATTCACTTACATCCTGTTCGATAGCGTGCTTATGTTCTCACTCCACGTCCCGTCACCGGAGGGCCTCTCCATGTATGTGAAGTTTCGTCAGCTGATTCGCTGGGTTTCAGTCGTCTCCTTGATCAGTGTATTCAACGCTGGCCTGGCCCAGGCCGAAGACGCACCGGGCACGCGCATCGGTGTGCGCGGCGAGATCACCGGCGTCAGTCCGGACGTTCTGAAAGTCCACGCCAACAGCGGCGACAACGTGGTGATCAATTTGACCAAGGACACCAAGGTCCGCGCCGTGACCTTGGCCAACATCGAAGACATCAAGCCCGGCAGCTACATCGGCTCTGCGGCCATTCCCCAGGAGGATGGCACCCTCAAGGCCCTTGAAGTTCATGTTTTCCCGCCGGAGCTGGCCGGCAGTGGCGACGGTCATCGGCCCTTCGATCTGGTCAAAGGCAGCAGCATGACCAACGGCAGCGTTGGCGACCTGGTGGTGAGCAACGGTCGAGTGCTGACCGTCAATTACAAGGGCGGCCAACAGAAGATTCTGGTGCCGGAGGACGTACCCATCGTCAACCTGGTGCCGGCCGATCGCAGCCTGTTGAAGGTGGGCGTGAAGATCGTGACCTTTGTCACGCAGGGCGCTGATGGCACGCTCACCGCTCAATCCATCTCGGCGGGCAAGGACGGCGTGACGCCGCCGATGTAGCAGGAGGTCGCAGAACCTGTGGGAGCGAGCAAGCTCGCTCCCACAATGGATTTGCAGTGAATTCTGATCCGTACAAAAAAGGCGACCTGCACCAGTCGCCTTTTTCGTTATCGTCCGGTCATCACTGACCGCTGTAGATCTGGTCGAAAACCCCGCCATCATTGAAGTGGGTCTTCTGCACGGTGCGCCAGTCGCCGAAGGTCTTCTCCACCGACAGGAAGTCCACTTTCGGGAAGCGGTCGGTGTACTTGGCCAGCACGGCCGGGTCGCGCGGGCGCAGGTAGTTCGCCGCGGCAATCTCCTGGCCTTCCGGTGACCACAGGTACTTCAGGTATTCCTCGGCCGCCGCACGGGTGCCTTTCTTGTCGACGGTCTTGTCGACCACCGACACCGGTGGCTCGGCTTCGGCGGAAACGCTTGGGTAGATGACTTCGAACTGATCACGGCCGAACTCGCGGGCGATCATTTCCGCTTCGTTCTCGAAGGTCACCAGCACGTCGCCGATCTGGTTGGTCATGAAGGTGGTGGTGGCGGCACGGCCGCCGGTGTCGAGTACTGGCGCTTGCTTGAACAGCTTGCCGACGAAGTCTTTGGCCTTGTTCTCGTCACCGCCGTTTTTCAGCACGTAGCCCCAGGCCGAGAGGTAGGTGTAGCGGCCGTTGCCGGAGGTTTTCGGGTTCGGGACGATGACCTGAACGCCGTCCTTGAGCAGGTCCGGCCAGTCTTTCAGGGCTTTCGGGTTGCCCTTGCGCACGATGAATACGGTGGCCGAAGTGAAGGGCGCGCTGTTGTTGGGCAGGCGCGTGACCCAGTTGTCCGGGACCAGTTTGCCGTTGTCCGCCAGGGCGTTGATGTCGGTGGCCATGTTCATGGTGATGACATCGGCCGGCAGGCCGTCGATCACCGAGCGTGCCTGTTTGCTGGAGCCGCCGAAGGACATTTGCAGGATGATGTTTTCGTTGTGCTCGGCTTGCCAGTGTTTCTGGAACGCAGTGTTGTAGTCCTTGTAGAAATCTCGCATCACGTCGTAGGAAACGTTGAGCAGCGTCGGTGCAGCCTGGGCGATGTTGCCCAGGGCCAGGCCAGCGGCGAGAAGTGAGGCGCCAAAGAGTTTTTTCACTGCGCATTCCCTGTTCTATGTAGGAGCTGCCGGAGGCTTCGATCTTTTGACTTTGATTTTCAAGATCCAAAGATCGCAGCCTACGGGTTATTTATTAGTTATCAATGAGGTGTCGACTATAGCCGGGCTCGTATAGTCCTTTAAAGATTAAAAAGCTCTTTACTTATTCCAGTTTTTTGAACAATGCATTGCCACAACGGGAACAGAACGAGGCTTCCTGTTCGTGGCTGTCTTTCGCACACACCGGGCAGTCGTGCTGTAACTGGCCGCCACGCATGGCCGTGGCCAGTTCGGCGGTGAAGATCCCGGTGGGCACGGCGATGATCGAGTAACCGGTGATCATCACCATCGACGAGATGACCTGGCCCAGTGCGGTCCTGGGCACGATGTCGCCATAACCGACTGTGGTCAGGGTGACGATCGCCCAGTAGATGCCCTTGGGAATGCTGGTGAAGCCACTTTGCGGGCCTTCGACCACGTACATCAGGGTGCCGAACACTATCACCAGCGTGCAGACGCTGAGCAGGAACACGAGGATTTTCTGCTTGCTGCCGCGCAAGGCATCGAGCAGGTAATGGGCTTGCTTGAGGTACGGACCGAGCTTGAGCACGCGGAAGATCCGCAGCATCCGGATCACCCGGATGATCAGCAGGTACTGGGCATCGCTGTAGTACAGCGCGAGGATGCCGGGCACGATGGCCAGCAGGTCCACAAGCCCATAGAAACTGAACGCGTAGTGCAGCGGTTTGGGCGAGCAGTACAGGCGCAGGATGTACTCGCCGAGGAAGATGATCGTGAAGCCCCACTCGATGTACGCAAGCACGCTGGCGTAGTTCTGGTGGACGTCATCGATGCTGTCCAGGATCACCACCACCAGGCTGGCGAGGATGATCAGCAGCAATGTGGAGTCGAAGCGTCGACCGGCAACGGTGTCGGTTTGGAAAATAATCACGTACAGGCGATTACGCCACGTGTCGTTGCTGTTCATGCACATCGCCTTGGCCGCAAATCAGCGCAGCCTAGGTTGATTCTCCCCGGGAGCGCAAGACGCGCTTTCGACCGTGGCTTTGCCGAGCATTTGCACAACGCTGCGAATCAGCCAGCCGGCAAGAATGAACGGCGCGGTCAGCGTGGGCAGGCCGATGGCAGCAAACACCGGCGTCAGCAACAGTGCCAGGCCGATGCCAAGCAGCGGCAGCCACGGTTGGCGACGCTGCGAGCTGAAGGCGAGGGCGGCCAGCACGGCGTTATAGCCACCGAGGCCGAGCAGTGCGGTATAGAAGTCGTGGTTCAGCAGGCTCCAGCCCATGCCCGCGACAGACGCCAACAACGCCCAGCAGAATGCGCGGCGATCAGCGATCAGCAAACCGGCGGCAATCATCGCACCGGCCAGCGGATGACCGAGGAACATCACCTGGCCGAGGCCTTTGAGTGGTGCGGCGAGCATGTTCAGGGTGCTGACTTCGATCAGGTGCGGCTCTGTCGAGGGCGTGGCGAAGCACAGCAGCAACCAGCCCAGCCCGACGAAGGGGGCGGTGTAGGCAGGCAGGCATTGGCTGAACCGGACGCGCTTGAGCCACTGCTGGGTGATCATCGCGCTCAGGCCACCGGCGGCCAGAATCAGTGGCGGCATCATCGCCGACCAGGGGAAATACAGGCTCAGTAACAATCCGAGCAGGACGCCGTTGTAGCTGAACAACCCGGCCTGACGATCAGCCTTGGCATAATTGCGGCGTTGCGCGGTGAGCAGCCCGGCGACACCACCGAGCAAGGCGCCGCCGAGCAAGGCGGGGGTCGTGAACAAAATGGCCAGGACGCACAGCAGGCCGCACAGCGGGTTGCGCTGGAGAAAGATCTGGCTGAAGCCGTTGAGCAAGGCTTCGGCCCAGTCGGGGCAGTGGGTGTTGAAATGGTTGGCAGGCATGGCAGTTCTGAAAGTCAGTGGGACCGAGTTGCCTGTTTCGCTGGCAAGTCGGATCGCCGCATCGCAGCTCCTACAGAAATACGCTGTCTCTGTAGGAGCCGGCTTGCCGGCGAAGAGGCCGGTATGGGCGCTAGATCAATGTCTCGATACGCAAAGAGTTAGTCGATCCCGGCTGCCCAAACGGCACACCGGCGGTGATCAGTAACGTGTCGCCACGCTGTGCCATGCCCTGGGCCTGCGCGATCTCCAGTGCCGTCGAGCAGACTTCATCGACCTGACGCAGGCGATCGTTGACCACCGAGTGCACACCCCACGCCACGCTCAGGCGACGGGCGGTTTGCAGGTTCGGTGTCAGGTTGAGGATCGGCACCGTCGGCCGCTCCCGCGCCGCGCGCAGGCTCGACGCGCCGGACTCGCTGTAATTGACCAGCACCGCCACCGGCAGCACGTTGCTGATGCGGCGAATGGCGCAGCTGATCGCGTCGGAAACGGTCGCCTCGGCTTTCGGTCGGCTGACGTCGAGTTGAGTCTGATAGTCCGGACCGTTTTCCACCTGGCGGATGATCTTGCTCATCATCTGCACGGCTTCGAGCGGGTATTCGCCGGACGCGGTTTCCGCCGACAGCATCACCGCGTCCGCACCTTCAGCCACCGCGTTGGCCACATCGGTGACTTCGGCGCGGGTTGGCGCCGGTGAGAAGCGCATCGACTCGAGCATCTGCGTCGCCACCACCACCGGTTTGCCGAGCTGGCGGCAGGTGCTGATGATGTTCTTCTGGATCTGCGGCACGCTTTCGGCCGGCACTTCCACGCCCAAGTCACCCCGGGCGACCATGATCGCGTCGCTCAGTTCGGCGATCTCGCGCAGTTGTTCGACGGCCGAGGGCTTCTCGATCTTGGCCATCAGGAACGCCTTGTCGCCGATCAGGGAGCGGGCTTCGCGGATGTCGTCGGGACGTTGCACGAACGACAGCGCCACCCAGTCCACACCCAGTTCCAGGCCGAAGGTCAAGTCGCGGCGATCCTTGGCGGTCAGCGGGCTCAGGTCGAGCACCGCTTGCGGCACGTTCACGCCTTTGCGGTCAGACAGTTCGCCACCATTGAGCACGGTGGTGTCGATGGCGTCGGCGTACTTGGTCACTACCCGCAGGCGCAATTTGCCGTCGTCCAGCAGCAGGTCCATGCCTGGCTCCAGTGCGGCGATGATTTCCGGGTGCGGCAGGTTGACCCGGCGCTCATCACCCGGCGTGGCATCGAGGTCCAGGCGCAAGGCCTGGCCGCGCACCAGTTGCACCTTGCCTTCGGCAAACTTGCCGACCCGCAGTTTCGGGCCTTGCAGGTCCATCAGAATGCCCAATGGATAATTGAGCTGGCGCTCGACTTCACGGATCCACTGAAAACGCTGGGCGTGGTCGGCGTGATCACCATGGCTGAAGTTCAGGCGGAAGATGTTGACCCCGGCCAGCACCAGCTCACGGATGGCGTCGATGCCATCGGTGGCCGGGCCGAGTGTGGCGAGGATTTTGACCTTTTTATCAGGCGTCATGTTTAGTGCTCTCAAGGATCAGAATGGCGCGGAAGTCGTTGACGTTGGTACGGGTCGGCTCGGTGACGATCAGGGCGTCCAGCGCCTCGAAGTAGCCGTAGCCGTTGTTGTTGTCCAACTCGTCACTGGCGCTCAGGCCCTTTGCCGCAGCACGGGCGTAGCTGTCCGGGGTCATGATCGCGCCGGCGTTGTCTTCGGAGCCGTCAATGCCGTCGGTGTCACCGGCCAGCGCGTAGACGCCGGGCAGGCCCTTGAGGCTGTCGGTCAGGCTCAGCAGGAACTCGGCGTTGCGCCCGCCACGGCCATTGCCGCGCACGGTCACGGTGGTTTCACCGCCCGAGAGAATCACGCAGGGCGCCGCCAGCGGCTGACCGTGCAGGACGATCTGCCGCGCGATGCCGGCGTGGACTTTCGCCACCTCGCGGGATTCGCCTTCGAGGTCGCCGAGGATCAGCGGGCTGAACCCGGCCTGACGGCATTTCACCGCCGCCGCTTCAAGGGATTGCTGCGGGCGGGCAATCAACTGGAAATGACTGCGTGCCAGGCTCGGGTCACCGGGTTTGACGGTTTCCGATTCGGGGCTTTGCAGCCAGTTGCGTACCGAGGCCGGAACCTCGATGGCGTAGCGTTTGAGGATCGCCAGGGCTTCGGCCGACGTGCTCGGGTCGGCTACGGTAGGGCCGGAGGCGATGACCGTGGCGAGGTCGCCCGGCACATCGGAAATCGCATAGGTGTAGACCGTGGCCGGCCAGCAGGCTTTGCCCAGGCGGCCACCCTTGATCGCCGAGAGGTGCTTGCGCACGCAGTTCATCTCGCCGATGGTCGCGCCGGACTTGAGCAGGGCTTTGTTGATCGACTGCTTGTCGGCCAGGGTGATGCCTTCGGCGGGCAGTGCCAGCAGGGCAGAGCCACCGCCGGAGAGCAGGAAGATCACGCGGTCGTTTTCGCTCAGGTCGCTGACCAGTTCCAGCACACGCTTGGCCACGGCCAGGCCAGCAGCGTCCGGCACCGGATGCGCGGCTTCGACCACTTCGATTTTTTCGCAAGGTGCGCCGTGACCGTAACGGGTCACCACCAGGCCAGAGACTTCACCCTGCCAGCAGCGCTCGACCACTTGGGCCATGGCAGCGGCGGCTTTGCCGGCACCGATGACGATCACGCGACCGCTGCGGTCGGCAGGCAAATGGGCTTCGAGGACTTGTTGCGGATGCGCCGCGTCGATGGCTGTGGCAAACAGCTCGCGCAGCAATTGTTGCGGATCGACCGACATGGCGGGCTCCCGGAATTCTTGTTATTGGGGGGAACGCAACCTGCGGCAACTCTGGATCGGTTACCCATTTGGTGGGATGAACCGGATCCTGTAGGAGCTGCCGCAGGCTGCGATCTTGTTGCGGATAACGCGGTGTGCGTGTGGACGAAAGATCAAAAGATCGCAGCCTTCGGCAGCTCCTACTTGCGAATCGAGAAGTTCGCCATGTGTTCCAGGCCCTTGATCAGCGCCGAGTGGTCCCAGTTGCTGCCACCGATGGCCGCGCAGGTGCTGAACACTTGCTGGGTGTTGGCGGTGTTCGGCAGGTTGATGTTCAGCTCCTTGGCGCCTTGCAGGGCCAGGTTCAGGTCCTTCTGGTGCAGGCTGATGCGGAAGCCTGGATCGAAGGTGCCTTTGATCATGCGCTCGCCGTGCACTTCGAGGATCTTCGAGGACGCGAAACCGCCCATCAGCGCTTCACGCACCTTGGCCGGATCGGCACCGTTTTTCGAAGCGAACAGCAGGGCTTCAGCCACGGCCTGGATGTTCAGGGCCACGATGATCTGGTTGGCCACTTTGGCGGTTTGACCGTCGCCGTTGCCACCGACCAGGGTGATGTTCTTGCCCATGGCCTGGAACAGCGGCAGGGCGCGTTCGAAGGCGTCGGCATCGCCGCCGACCATGATGCTCAGGGTCGCCGCCTTGGCGCCGACTTCACCGCCGGACACCGGGGCGTCGAGGTATTGCGCGCCTTTTTCGTTGATCTTCGCGGCGAAAGCCTTGGTGGCGGTCGGCGAGATCGAGCTCATATCGATCACCACTTTGCCTTTGCCAACACCGGCGGCAATGCCATCGGCGCGGAACAGCACGTCATCGACCTGCGGGGTATCCGGCACCATGACGATGATGAACTCGGCTTCCTGGGCGACTTCCTTCGGGTTCGCCAGGGCAACGGCGCCAGCGGCGACCAGGTCGGCAGGGGCGGCGTCGTGGTGTGCCGACAGGAACAGGCTGTGACCGGCTTTCTGCAGGTTCAACGCCATTGGGTGGCCCATGATGCCGGTGCCGATAAATCCGATTTTAGCCATGAGAAAATCCTCTCTTGTATTTATGTGGTCCCTGTAGGAGCTGCCGCAGGCTGCGATCTGCGATCT